>CAIYRJ010000355.1 GCA_903928615.1 uncultured Actinomycetes bacterium
CCGCCGTGCTGATCGGCCTCGTCTACAACCTCGCGTACGGCGCGTCGCTGCTGTCGTTCACCAACCTCTTCCAGTACAAGCTGCAGCTCACTGACACCCGCCTGGCTCTCTCGCAGCTGCCGTTTCTCATCGCCGGCATCGTTGCCGCGCTCGTGGTGGGCAAGATCCGCGGCGCGGGCAAGCTCACCCGCCGCGGCGCGGTGCTGTGGGGCACCATCGTCACGGGGCTCGGGTTTGCCGCCTTCACCATCGCGGGGTACGGCGAGGCCGATTCGTACCTGATGTACCTGCCGGGGCTGATCCTCGTGGGCGTCGGCGTGATCGTCGTGGCCCTGCCCTACGGCAACATGTTCCTGCAGAGCGCCGACCCCAAGCACTACGGCGCCGTGTCATCGTCGCGAACCACGGTTGGGCAGTTCTGGTACTCGCTGGGCCTCGCCGGGTCGACCGTGCTCATCGATGCCATCACCCGCCGCGACGTGCAGGACCGGCTCGGCGGTCAGTCGGCCGAACAGCTCAAGGAGTGGGCGGTCTCGGGCGGCAAGGTCCCGGCCCCCGCTGACGTGCTTGACGTCGCGGGTGGCATCTACCCCGGCGCCTTCGGTACCGCCATGGCCGTGGTGGGCGCCATCTGCGTCCTCGCGGGGCTCGGCGCCTACGTGATCATGCGCGTGAACATGCGCACACACCCCGATCCCGAGAAGGAAGTCCCGCACGCGTGATGGCCTTTTCATCATGCCCAGCCCATGCCCCGGGGCGCTCAGGCCGCAGCGTCGACCGTGTCCAGCATCGACCCTCCCGTGCCGTCCCACTGACAGAAGGAGCCCGCCGTGCCCGCTGATGTGATCCTCAAGGCGTCTGCCGTCATCACGATGGACGACGCGAACCCCCGTGCCGAGGCCGTGGCCATCGATTCATCCGATGGCACGATCGTGGCGGTGGGATCACTGGACGACTGCACCACGGCCGCGCCCGACGCGAAGGTGCAGGACCTGGGCTCGTCGGTGCTCATGCCGGGCTTCATCGATCCCCACAGCCACCCGGTGCTCACGGGCCTCATCACCCAGGAGCCGGCCTACTGGATCTCCCCGTGGGAGGGCTACCCCACCTTCGCCGACGTCGAGGCCCTCTTCCACAAGATCGACAAGGAGCTCCCCAAGGGGCAGGCCGTGCTGTGCAACGGGCTCGACCGCCTGCTGCAGGGTGCGCCCGAGCTCACCAACACCCAGCTCGACTCCTACTTCCCCGAGCGGCCCGCGCTCATCGTCGACAACTCCGGGCACGAGGTGTACTTCAACTCGGCCGTGATCACGCTCGCCGGCTGGCCGGACGGCAAGCCGCCGGCCGACCCCGAGGGCGCCCGCTACGGCCGCAACGATGACGGCACCTCGAACGGCCGCGCGTACGAGACGGCCGCCATCATCGGCGCCACCCACAACTTCATGGCCAACGCCAAGCCCGTGCCCCATCCGCTGCTCTCGGCGGCGCGGTGGTACGCGCTCATGGCCCGCAACGGCATCATCGCCACCAGCGAGCACGCGTATGGCACGCAGTTCCTCAAGGCCTACGTGGGGCTGGCATCGGTGCCCGAGTGCCCGCTGCGCCTGGCGCTCTACCACATGGCCATCGAGCCCGATTGCGGCGACAAGCTCGACTCACCGGTGCCCGAGACCATGCTCTGGAAGCAGGGCATCAAGCTCTGGGCCGACGGCTCGCCGTGGGTGGGCACCATCGCCATCTCATTCCCGTACCTCGACACCGAGACCACGCAGAAGGCCGGCATCACGCCCGGGGTGCGCGGCGAGTCGATGATGAACTACTCACGGGTGGACCTCGACAAGCTGCTCGACGCCAACGCGCCGGCGGGGTGGCAGATGGCCTTCCACGTGAACGGCGACGTTGGCCTGGACGTGGTGCTGGACGCCTACGAGCGCGCCCTCGACAAGAGCGGCCGCACGGGCACCGACCACCGCTGGAGGGTGGAGCACTGCGGCGCGGCGCGCGGCGACCAGTTCGAGCGCGCCGCCAAGCTGGGGGTCACCCCGTCGCTGCTCCCCGCCCAGTTCATCTACTGGGGCGACCTGCTCGACGGGCAGATGTTCGAGTCGGAGATCGGCAGCCAGTGGTGCCGCGCGGGCGACGCCATCAAGTCGGGCGCGGTCACGACCTTCCACAACGACGGCTCGGTGAGCCCGCCCATCCCGCTGCTCAACGTCCAGGCCATGGTCACCCGCCGCTGCTACAGCGGCCACGTGCACGGGCCGCAGCAGATGGTGTCGATGGAGGACGCCCTCAAGGCGCACACCGTGCACGCGGCGTGGCAGATCGGCCGCGACAAGGACCTCGGCAGCATCACCGCCGGCAAGCTCGCCGACCTCGTGGAGCTGTCAGCCGACCCGCTGGCCGCCGACCCCGCGAAGCTCACCGACCAGGTGAAGGTGGTGTCCACCTGGCGCGCGGGCAGCAAGATCGACCTCGACGCCTTCCTCAAGGAGGTCGAGGCCATGGACCCCACCGAGCACCAGCACCTGGCCCACGAGGCCGCCGGCCACCACTGCTGCGCCCACAACCCGGCCGGGCACAAGCACTGATCGAAGGCGTTCCGGGCGGGTGGCGCTGCGCGCCGCCCGCCCGAGGCGCCGCACCGGCGCCCGGTCTTCTGCTGGTCGGGGTCCGGTGACGCTCCGATGCGGGCGCGACCGGGTTCCACCCCTTCGGGGCGCCTAAGCGGCCTGCTCCAGGTCGACCCGGATGCGCGTGGCGTCGTCGCCGTCGCGCTCCACCGTGACGCGGTCCACCAGCTGGCGCACGATCCACAGGCCGCGGCCACGGCGGGAGTCGGGGCGGGGCGGGTGCTCGCGCACGGCCTCGCCCCAGTCGAAGCCGCTTCCGGCGTCGCAGACCTCCACGTGCACGCCGTGATCGCCGTTGGCCTCGGCCACCACGTGGATGGGCGCGGCGCCGTGCTCCTGCGCGTTGGCGATGAGCTCGTCCACGGCGAGGGCCAGGTCGTCGGCACGCTCGCCATACCCCGCGCGCTCGGCCAGTTCCTGCACGGCCGCTCGCACCGGGGCGATTTCCCCGGGGTCGCTGCCGATGGTGGCCTCGATGTGTGTTGCGTCGGCGTTCACGAGAGGTGAATGGACAATACGCCGTCGGAGCGACGACATCCTGCTCTTCCGTCCCCCGGTTACGACCGTCCCGCCATGACCTCGGCGCGCGGGGGCCACCGGGCACGCCGCTACGATGCCCGGCGTTCAGGATTCCCGACCGGAGGCCCCGTGCCCGCTTCCCGCAAGACCGCCCGCATCGCCCTCGCTGCCCTGGCCCTCGTCGCGGTGCCGGCGGCGGCCCTCCCCGCCACGGCGCTCGCGCAGGATCCAGCGGCCGCGCCACCGGCCTTCCCGGCCACCACCATCCCCGTGGGCGTCACCGTGGGCGGCGTCGACGTCTCGGGCCTCGCGGGCCTCGACGCCCGCCAGCGCGTGTACGACCAGCTCGTCACCCCGCGCCGCGCGCCCCTGCCCGTCACCTTCGAGGGCAAGCGGTTCACCATCGCCCCGGACGCCGTGGGGTACAGGGCCGATGTGGATGCGGCCATCCTCGCCGCCTACCAGCAGGCCCCTGCGATCGGACAGGTGATCGACGTGCCGGTGGCGCAGTCCATCAGCCAGAAGAAGCTGCGCGAGGTGCTCACCTGGCGTGCCACGCAGTACGAGGTGGACGGCAAGGACGCCGCGGTCTCCCTGCGCGGCGTGCAGCCCATCATCCGTCGCGCGAGCCTGGGCACCGAGATCGACGTGACGAAGTCGGTGGCGCTGCTCACTCCCGCCTTCACGACCGCGCGCCCGGCCACGCCCTACGCGCTCGTCACCAAGAGGGTGCGTCCCACCGTCACCTCGGTGGGCGCGGTGATCGTCATCGACAAGAGCGCCTTCAAGCTCCGGCTCTACCGCGGCACCACGAAGCCCGACGGCTCGGTGATGAAGCGCATCCGCACCTATCCCATCGCCATCGGCCAGCCGGCGTACCCCACGCCCACCGGCAACTTCTCGGTGATCCAGAAGCAGGTGAACCCCACCTGGTTCCCGCCCGACTCGCCGTGGGCCGCAGGCCTCGGGCCGGTGCCGCCCGGGCCGAGCAACCCGCTCGGCACGCGCTGGATCGGCACGTCGGCGCCGGCCATCGGCATGCACGGCACGCCCAACTCATCGTCGATCGGCACGATGGCCTCGCACGGCTGCATCCGCATGTACATCGGGGACGTCGAGAACCTCTACGAGCGGGTCGAGATCGGCACGCCGGTCTTCATCCGCAACTAGCGGTCCCCGGCCCGGCGGCGCTCAGCCGCCGTTCAGCATCGCACGCACGCGGGCGGCTTCCACGGGGGGCATGAGGGCGCGGATCACCGTGCCCTCGGGGCCGGCGTCCTGCGTCACGTCGCGGCCATGCGCGTACACGGCCGAGATGACGTCGCCGCGCGCGTAGGGCACCTCGAGCTCCACGCGGTCCCACCGCGCCCGCGCGGTGGTGAGCAGGCGGTCACGCAGCTCGTCGAGGCCCTCACCCGTGAGCGCCGAGGCCATGACCGCCTGGGGGTACCGCCGCGCGAGGGCGTCGCGCTCCTCCTCGTCGAGCAGGTCCACCTTGTTCAGCACCAGCAGCCGCGGGATCTCCTGCGCGCCGATCTCGTCGAGCACCTCCTCCACCGCGGTCGCGCGCGCGGCGCGCCCTTCGTCATCCTCCGAGGCGTCGGCCACGTGGATGATCAGGTGGGCATCGCGCACCTCGTCGAGCGTGGAGCGGAACGACTCCACGAGCTGGTGGGGAAGGTGCCGGATGAACCCGACCGTGTCGGACACCAGCACCTTCATGCCGTCCTTCGTGAACGCGCGCGTGGTGGCGTCGAGGGTCTCGAACAGGGCGTCGTTCACATCCACCTCGGCGCCGGTGAGGGCGTTCATCAGGCTCGACTTGCCCGCGTTGGTGTAGCCGGCGAGCGCCACCCGCGTGACGGCCGACGCCAGGCGCTCCTCGCGCATGGTGTCGCGGCTCTTCGCCACCTCGGCGATGCGCTTGCGCAGCACGCCCATGCGGGTGCGGATCATCCGCCGGTCCGATTCCAGCTGGCTCTCACCGGGACCGCGCGTGCCCACGCCGCCGCCGAGGCGCTCGAGGTGCTGCCAGAGCCCCTCCTGCCGGGAGTACGAGTACTCCATCTGCGCGAGCTCCACCTGCAGCTTGCCCTCGGCCGAGCGGGCGTGCAGCGCGAAGATGTCGAGGATCACCCCGGTGCGGTCGACCACGCGGGTCTTGAGCTTGTCCTCGAGGTGGCGCTGCTGGCCCGCGCTGAGGTCGCCCTCGCAGGCGATGACATCGGGCTTGTTCTCCTTCACCCACTCCGACAGCTCCTCGAGCCGCCCCTTGCCGAGGTAGAGGCGCGGGTCAGGGCGGTCGCGGTGCTGCACCACGCGGTGCACCACGAGCGCGCCGGCGGTGTCGAGCAGGTCGCCCATCTCGGTGAGGCGGTCGTCCTCCTCCACCGGCGAGCAGTTGAGCGACGCGATGAGCACGGCCTTCTCGGCCTTGCCCACCTCGTGCAGGCCCCGCTTGTCGTCGGGATCCTCCTCGCGCCACGCGCGCCCCCGGTAGGTGCGCTGGAGCTCCCTACCCACCGCTCACCGGACCCTCCAGGTCGTCGCCGGTCGTGGCCTTGCGCATGAGGTCGACCGTCCGCAGCACCGCCTCGTCATCGATGGGACCCTCGGCGATGACCAGCAGCGACACCCTGCCCACCACCACGTTGAGCGCACGGGCGTCCTCGGCGCGGAAGCCCTGGGAGCCGCCGTACTGCGAGGGGGTCCACGGCGTGCCGCCCGGGACGGCCGCCTTGGCCACCTGGCCGCCGATGGCCCGGGCCGGCTCGCTGTCGTCCCACAGGCTCGCCACGGCGACGAGTCGTGCCCCGTCGGGACCGGTCCACGTGCGCGTGGCCGCGCCGCGCAGCCCGCCGTCCTTCGCGCCCTTGGCCAGCCCCGGGATGGACTCCCCGAGGGTGGCCTTGTCGAACTCGCCCGAGCCGGTCTTCACCTCGGGACCGGCGATGTCGAGCCCCGGGCGCGTGGGAAGCACGCGCACGATGAAGGCCGGATCGGCCTCCACGCTGTCCTGCGCGGCCACGCCCCCGCCGGCGCAGCCCGCGAGCAGGGGAACGCAGGCGACGGCCGCCACGAGGGCCATAACCCTTAACCGATGCACAATGGCCGCTCGCCGGGATCGCGTCATGAACGCTCTTATACTGACACGCGATCGGGGTTTCCCCCGCGTGCGAACGACATCTGGAGGACTGATGGGCTCCGGCGCCACCACTGGCTGGAACTACTTCAAGACCGCGCTTCTCATGGCCGCCCTTACAGGCGTGCTCGTGCTGCTGGGCGGACTCATCGGCGGATCGACCGGACTCATCGTCATGGTCGTCATCGCCGTCGTCTTCAACTTCGCGATGTACTGGGGCAGCGGCAAGATGGCCCTCAAGATGTCGCGGGCCGTGGAGGTGTCACCCGAGGAGGCACCTGAGCTGCACGCCATGGTCGATCGCCTGGCCGCTAGGGCCGGGTGCCCGAAGCCCGGCGTGTACGTCACGCCCGACCAGCAGCCGAACGCCTTCGCATGCGGCCGCAACCCCAAGCACGCGGCCATCGCCGTGACCCAGGGCATCCAGCACGCGCTCAGCCCGCGCGAGCTCGAGGGCGTGGTGGCCCACGAGATGGCCCACATCAAGAACCGGGACATCCTCATCGCCAGCATCGCCGCAATGGCCGCCGGCGCCATCGCGGCCATCGCCAACTGGCTGCAGTTCTCCCTGATCTTCGGCGGCGGGGACGAAGAGGGCGGCGTGGGCGGCCTTGCCGCGATCGCCGCGATGATCATCGCGCCGATTGCCGCGGTGATGATCCAGATGGCCATCTCGCGTGGCCGCGAGTACGAGGCCGACCGCACCGGCGCAGAGCTGATGGGCGAGACCGAGCCGCTCGCGAGCGCGCTCGAGAAGCTGCAGATGGGCGCCGAGCGCATTCCGATGGATCCCAACCCCGCGACGGCGCAGATGTATATCGTCAACCCGTTCGCGTCGTTCCACGGCGCCGGCATCACCAAGCTCTTCTCCACTCACCCGCCCATGGATGAGCGGATCCGGCGCCTTCGCGCCATGGGGGCCACGATGCCGGCCCAGGCCCGGGAGGCCATCGCATGAGCATCAAGGAGACCATCGCAAGCCTGATCACCGACCCGAGCGCCGCCCACAAGCGGCTCATCGAGTACGTGACCGGGCAGCTCTCCCAGGGCCGGTCGCTCGACGAGATCCTCGAGGATCCCTACGTGACCAACCGCCTCAACCCGATGGAGCGGCGGGCACTGCTCGAGGAGCCCGAGATCGTGGCGGCCGCGCAGGCCGAGTCGCTCGACGAGATGCGCACGCGCCTCGAGGAGATCGCCGGCTCCTGACGCACTAGAGTGGCCAGCCCTCGCGGGAAGAAGGCCATTGCATGGAGACATTCTTCGAGCAGAACGACACCCTCATCGTGTTCGTGCACGGTGTGGTGCTGTTCGCCCTCGGCTTCGCGCTGTGGCTGCAGCGTCGCCGCGCCACCCGCCTTGCGCTGACGTCCTCGCTCATCTGGCTGGCGTCGTTCGCCTTCCTGTCGTCGCTCGTGGTGTGGGGGTATGTCTTCATCCCCATCCAGGCCACGTACCTCGCCCCCGAGGTCATCGAGGCACTGGTGGTCATCCGGGCCGTCCTGCAGACGGTGGCCGTGGTGTTCCTGCTGCAGTTCGGCCTGCGCCTGGTGCCCTGGACCCGCCGGCACCTCGCCCCGCTCACCGCGGCGTCGGTGGTGGTGTGGGGAGGCGTGCTCGTGGCCGCGACGCTGCTCGCGGGTGAGGAGGGCTGGGGGGTGCTCGAGTGGGAGTCCACCACCGCCGCCCTGTCGCGCTACCTGTTCGTGATCCCAGGCGCGCTGCTCTCGGCCTACGGCATGTGGGTGCAGCGCGACGATCTCGCGCGAGAGGGCATGACCGGCGTGCGGCCGTATGCGGCGATCGCCGCCTGGGCCTTCGTGGCCTACGCCGTGGTGGGCGGGCTCATCGTGGATCCCGCGCCCTGGGCCCCCGGGGGCTTCGCCAACGAGGTGGCGTGGTTCGACGCCACCGGATTCCCGCTCGCCGCAGCGCGCACCCTCGTGGCGCTGGTGCTGCTCCTGGCCTTCATCAAGCTGCTCGACATCTTCGAGGTCGAGGCGGCCCAGCGCGAGGAGACCCTCGACCGGGCGCGGCTCGTGGCCGAGGAGCGCGCGCGCTTCGGCCGCGACCTGCACGACGGCACCATCCAGTCGATCTACGCGTCCGGGCTGCACCTCGAGGCCATCGCGCTGAACACATCCGACCCCGACGCGCGCGACGAGGTGCGCCGGGTGGTGAGCAGCCTCAACTCCACCATCGACGGCCTGCGCGGGTACATCCGCGGCCTGCAGGCGCCCGACGGCGGCCCTGCGGGAATCGCATCCGACCTCGACCGCACGGTCACCGACTTCGCGGCCGACACCCAGTTCGAGGTGAGCTACCACGTCACCGGCATCGAGACCTGCGGCCCGCTGCCCGAGGACGCCGGCCAGCACCTGCGCCATGTGGCGCGCGAG
Organism: uncultured Actinomycetes bacterium; assembly: GCA_903928615.1. Classification (GTDB taxonomy): domain Bacteria; phylum Actinomycetota; class Thermoleophilia; order Miltoncostaeales; family Miltoncostaeaceae; genus SYFI01. Next base: position 8,694 of record CAIYRJ010000355.1, read on the forward strand.
GCGCTGGCCAACGTGGCCCGGCACGCCGGGCCGTGCACCGTTGATGTGACGCTGGCCTTCCACCCCGACGAGATCAACCTCGTCATCGCCGACACCGGGAGCGGCCTTCCGAGCGACGGCACCGACCGATCGGAGCCCGGACACGGGAACGGTGTCCGTAACATGCAGGAGCGTGGACGCTGGCTCGGGGGCCGCCTGGTCGTCGAGCCGAATCCCGCCGGTGGCACGAGGGTCGTGCTCGCCGTTCCGCTCGATGACGTAGAGGCAACCGAGATGCCGGCGACCACGCCGGGGCTCCCAGACGAGGTGGTCACACGATGACGCCCAGCCCCACCGATCCGATCCGCGTTCTGATCGTCGACGATCACCATGTGGTGCGCCTTGGCCTGCGCTCGCTGCTCTCGCACACCGGCGGCTTCCGCGTGGTGGGCGAGGCGGGATCAGTGGCCGAGTCGGTGCAGATGGCCGCGCAGCTCACGCCTGACGTTGTGCTCATGGACATCCGCCTGCCCGATGGCAGCGGGGTGGATGCCTGCCGCCGCATCAAGCAGGAGAACGACGACATCCGCGTGGTGATGCTCACCTCGTACTCCGACGAGGAGGCCATCGTCGGATCCGTCATGGCCGGGGCCTCGGGCTACCTGCTCAAGCAGGCGGACGCCGAGCGGCTCACCCAGGCCATCCGCGACGCCGCCTCGGGCGCATCCACCCTCGACCCGCGTGCCACGGGCGCCCTGCTCAGCCAGTTCCGCGAGCTCTCGGCCAAGCAGGCCGAGGCCGAGCTCGCCGGGCTCACCGACCGCGAGCGCCGCATGCTCGCCCTCATCGCCGAGGGCTACACCAACCGCGCCATCGGCGAGGTGCTTCACCTCTCCGAGAAGACCGTGCGCAACCACGTCTCCCAGCTGCTCCGCAAGCTCGGCTTCCAGCGCCGCTCGCAGGCGGCGGCGTGGGCTGGCGAGCGCCGGCTCGAGCTTCCGCCGGAGTAAGGCTCGCTGCGGGCCGTGCCGCTGGGCACGGCCAGGCATGCCGATCTTCGCCTCCCGACCTATGACGGTCGGTACGGCGAAATCGCCATGCCTGGCCTTCGCCGTGCGGTTCGGGTCGCTTCGCTCCTGACACCGGCGCGCGCTTCTCGCCACTGACCTCCGCGCCGGTTCGCTCCGCTCCGCCCGCTGTGCGCTGGGGGCGGCCCTGCGGTTCGGGGGCCTTCCATGCTTGTGCGGCCGAGGTGCGGCGCGCAGCCCGGGGGTGGCCATTTCGCCCGCACGACCGTCCTAGGTCGAAGGGCGATATGGCCACCCCCGGGCGTCGGATGCCCACCTGAGCAGCACAAGCACTCTTGATTACTGTCATAAGCGCTGCTTGTATGCCGCGCGATTCGTCCACCCACCGGAGTCGTGTTCCGGGGAGGCCACGTGGAGCAGCCCGCACTGCGCGTCATCGACGCGTGCAAGACGTACGACCGCAGCGATCATGCGGCGCTCCTTCCCACCTCATTCGAGGTGGCGCGCGGGGAGTTCGTGAGCCTCGTGGGGCCGAGTGGCTGCGGAAAGTCGACGCTGCTCGGCATGATCGCCGGGTTGCTGACCCCCGACGAGGGCAGCATCGAGGCGCTTGGCAAGCCGGTGACTGGTCCGGGGGATGGGCGCGCCATCGTGTTCCAGGACGCCGCGCTGTTCCCATGGCTCACGGTGTTCCACAACGTGGAGTACGGGCTGCGCGCGCACAAGGTGCCGAAGGCCGAGCGGCGCGAGCGCGTGGAGAACGCCCTTCGCCTGGTGCACCTCGACCACGTGGCCGACAAGCACCCCTACGAGCTCTCGGGCGGCATGCGCCAGCGCGCCTCGATCGCCCGGGCGCTCGTGATGGAGCCGGAGATCCTGCTCATGGACGAGCCCTTCAGCGCGCTCGACGCCCAGACGCGCACGATCCTCTCGGACGAGCTTCAGCGCATCTGGCTCGAGACGCGCCCGGCCGTGGTGTTCGTGACGCACAACCTCATCGAGGCGGCGTTCCTCTCGGACACCGTGCACCTCCTGTCGTCGGGGCCCGGGCGCATCGTGAAGACCTACCCGATCGACATCCCGCGCCCGCGCGATGAGGCCGACCCGGCGCTGCTGGAGATCCGCCACGACATGCTCGAGCGCCTGCGCGCCGAGGTGGATGACGCCGCCGAGCGGCGCGCGCAGGTGGCCGAGGTGTCGGCCCTGTGAGCACCGCGACGGGGGACGGCACCGGGGGCGGCACGGGCGAGCGCCCGGGGGCGGCATCGCGCGCGGCCCGGGGCGCGGGCGCCGTTGCGATGGACCTGCTGCGCAAGAGCTGGTTCGTCATCCTCATCCTGGTGGTGTGGTGGGCGGTGTCGGCCACGGGCCTCGTGGACCCCTACAAGCTTCCGGCGCCGGGCGACGTGCTCTCGACGCTCGGCACGCTGTTCACCGACCGCGCGCTGCTCGACGACCTGGGCGCCACGCTGCTGCGGCTGGTGGAGGGCTGGGCCATCGGCGTGGTGGCCGGCGTGCTGCTGGGCATCCTCACCGGCGGCTCGAGGTTCCTCGAGGACGGCATCCGCCCCGTAATCGCCGGCCTGCAGGCGGTGCCCACCATCGCGTTCCTGCCGCTGGCGATCCTGTGGTTCGGCTTCAACGGCACGGCCGTGCTCGCCATCACCGCCTTCGGCACGTTCAAGCCGATGGCCCTCGCCACCTACGGCGCCATGCACCAGATCTCCCCGACCCTGATGATGGCCGGCAAGGCGCTCGGCGCGCGCGGGCTGTTCATGCAGCGCACGCTCATCTTCCCGGCCATCGTGCCGGCGCTCGTGACGGGCCTGAAGATGGGCTGGTCGTTCGCGTGGCGCGCGCTCATGGCGGCGGAGATCGTGGTGACCGGCGCAGCGGGCCTCGGGGGCGTGCTCGAGCTCGGGCGCGAGATCGGCGCCATCGACGTGGTGATGGCCGTGATCCTGGTGATCCTCGTGGTGGGCATCGTCACCGAGCAGCTGTTCTTCACGCGCCTGGAGCGCTGGGTGAACCAGCGCTGGGGGCTCGTGGGTGCGCGCTAGGCGGACGCTCGCCGGGGCCGTCGCCGCGGTGGTCGCGGTGGCGGCCATGCTCGTGGCGGGGTGCGGCGGGGGAGGCCCGGCCGATTCCGTGCGGCTCGGGCTGTTCCTGAACGTCACGCACGGGCCGGCGCTCATCGGCCTGCAGCAGGAGCTCGCGAAGGGGCTGGCCGGGCTGCCCGTGGAGGAGCAGGTGTTCGCGAGCGGGCCCGAGGAGGTCAGCGCGCTGCTCGGCGGGTCGCTGGATGCCGGCTATCTCGGCCCCGGCCCGTACGTGCTCGCCGAGAGCCGCGCGCCCGGTCGCCTGCGCCTGCTCGCGGGCGTGGTGACCGGCGGCCAGGCGATGGTGGCCCGCGAGGGCAGCGGAATCCGCACCGTGGCCGACCTCGCCGGAAAGCGCGTGGCCGTGCCGTCGCACGGCAACACGCAGGACCTCACGCTGCGCCTGCTGCTCGAGGAGGCCGGCCTTCGCGCCAGCGACCAGGGCGGCGAGGTGGAGGTGGTGCCGGTGAAGAACCCGGCGCTCGGCGAGGCCCTGAAGCAGGACGTCGTGGACGCCGTGCTGGCCCCCGCGCCGTATGGGGAGAAGCTCGTCGGGGAGGGCATCGCCGTGCCCGTCCCCGGCATCGATCGCCAGATCGCGCGGTGGAGGATCCCCGCCACCATCCTCGTGGCCACCGAGGAGTTCGCGCGCGCCAACCCCGAGGCCACCGCGGCGCTGGTGCAGGCCAACGCCACGGCGGTGGAGCGGGCCCGGCGTGACCGGGCGGCCGTGGCCCGGCGCTTCAACGAGCGCCTGTCCGATTCGACGGGCAAGGAGATCGACGAGGAGGTGTTGCTGGCGTCGCTGCGCGCG
>CAIYRJ010000356.1 GCA_903928615.1 uncultured Actinomycetes bacterium
ACCAGGCGGTCGGCGCCGTGCTTGGTGCGCACGAACACCAGGTTGAGGTCGCCGCCGGCACCGAGTTCGTGCACCAGTTGGTCGAGGCGCTCGTCGCGCTCGGCGCGCACGAACCGGTGCTCGATGGCCGGGGCCTTGCGGGCGGGCGGCGTGTGCTCGTGGCGCACGCCGTCGCGCGTGTACCGCTCGGCGATCACGCCGGCCTCGCCATCCAGCGTTGCCGAGAAGAACAGCGTCTGGCGGTCCTTCGGGCACTTCGCGACGATGCGATCCACCGCGGGGCGGAAGCCCATGTCGAGCATGCGGTCGGCCTCGTCGAGCACCAGGATGCGTACGTTCTTGAGGGAGAAGGCGCCGCGCGCCAGCAGATCCTCGAGCCGCCCGGGCGTGGCCACCACGATGTGCGCTTTCGCGGCCTCGCGGGCCTGCTTCTCGAGCCCCACGCCGCCGTACACCGCGCAGATCTTCAGCGCGCGGGCGTGGGCGATGGCGTAGGTCGACTCCACGATCTGCGTGGCCAGCTCGCGGGTGGGGGCCAGAACCAGCGCGGCCGGGCGCGGCGCCTCGGCCGACGTGCGGTCGATGAGCGGCACCATGAACGCGAGCGTCTTGCCCGATCCGGTCGGTGACTTCGCGAGCACGTCGCGACCGGCGAGCACGTCGCCGATCACCTTGGTCTGGATTGCGAAGGGCGCGGTGAAACCGCGGTCCTCCAGGGCGCGGGCGACCGCGCTCGATACGCCGAGATCGGCGAACGACTGCTGTGACATCAACTTCTCCTCTGGGTGCACGCGCCGCGGGGGCGGCGTGCGGTTGGGGAGGCACTGCTCACCCGAACCGCACCTGTGGCGGGACCCAAGGAAGCCGACCTCTCGATCGGCGGGATGCCGATCGATGAGTGGACCTTAGCGGCTGGCCGCCGGTTTCCTGCTCAGACGGGCAGGCGGGGCCTGTCCGGGTCCTCCGCCTCGGCCGGGCTGCGGTCCCATCCGTGCCAGCGATCCACGCGGATGCGCACCGAGATTCGCGGGTGCGCCGTGCGCGGGTAGGGCTTGCCCGTGTAGAGGTTGCTGAGGGCGTCGATGTCGGCGCGATCGACGTCCTCGTAGATCTCCTCCACCTCGCCCATCAGGCTCACCTGGCGGTAGAAGGTGTCCGGATCGATGCAGGTGAAGGCCACGCGCCCGTCGCGCGCGAGCCACTTGAGCCGCGGACGGACGTCGTCCATGTTCACCAGCACGCGGTCGTCGCCCAGCCAGCGATACCAGATGGCCGTGGTGTGGGGCGAGCCGTCGGGGCGCAGCACGGCCATCACGCAGAGGTTGGGCCGATCGAGGAAGTCGGCGATGGCCTGGGGCACAGGTGCTTCGGGCATGGGGGGTTCCTACCACAGGCACGACGCCGGGCGGCGATACGCGGCACCATAGGCGCGTGGATTCGCACGCGATCGAACTGCTGGAGCTGCCCGCCATCCGCGAGCGCCTGGCCGGGATGACGGCCTTCGAGGGCGGCGCGGCGCTGGCCCGTGCGCTCGAGCCCTCGCCCGACCCGCATGAGGTCGCGCGCCTGCGCGAGGTGACCCGCGAGGCCGGGGTGCTGTGGGAGCTCGCGGTGTCCGGGCCGGGCGGGGCCCACGACGTGCGCGACGACGTGGGCGATGCCCGCCGCGGCGCGCCGATGGAGATCACCGCGTTCGAGCGCGTGCGCGCCACCTGCGAGGTGGCGGGCGAGATGCGCGAGGCCGTGATGGAGCATGCCGAGGCCGTGCCGCTCATGGCCGACGTGGCCGACCTCATCGACGCCGGGGCGATGGCCCGCGTGGCCGAGCGCCTCGATGGAGCGCTGGATGGGCGCGGGGGCATCCGCGATGACGCCTCCCCGGGCCTGGCCCGCGCCCGGCGCGACGTGGCCGCGCTGCGCCGCCAGGCCCAGGACGCCCTGCGCGAGGTGGCGCAGGCGGTGAAGGCGCACCTGCAGGAGGGCTTCATCACCGAGCGCGCCGGGCGGCCCGTGCTGGCCGTCAAGGCGTCGTCGCGATCGGCGGTGCCGGGCATCGTGCATGACAGCTCCGACTCCGGGGGCACGCTATTCGTGGAGCCCCTGCCGGTGGTGGAGGCCAGCAACCGCGTGCGCGAGGCGCAGGCACGCGAGCGCGAGGAGCTTGCCGCGGTGCTCGCGGCGCTGCGGGCGCTGGTGGAGGATCACGCCTACGCCATCGACACCGCGGTGGAGGCCCTGGCCGAGATCGACCTGCGCCTGGCACGGGCGTCGCTGTCGCGCGCGTGGCGCGGCGCGCCGGTGCAGGAGGGCGAGCCGATGCTGGTGGACGCCCGGCACCCGCTGCTCGACCCGGCCACCGCGGTGCCCATCACCCTCGACCTGAGCTCCATGCGCGCCCTGGTGGTGAGCGGCCCGAATACCGGCGGCAAGACGGTGTCGCTGAAGACGCTCGGGTTGTTCGCCCTGCTGCACCAGTGCGGGCTCGAGCCGCCCGCGGCGTCGGTGCGCCTGCCGGTGTTCGACACGGTGCTCGCCGACATCGGGGATGAGCAGTCGATCGCCGAGAGCCTCTCGACGTTCTCGGCGCACGTGCGCACGCTCGTGGGCGTGCTGGACGAGGCCGGTGCCCGGTCGCTCGTGCTGCTGGATGAGGTGGGGGCCGGCACCGATCCGAGCGAGGGCGCGGCCATCGCGCAGGCGGTGCTCGGTGAGCTGGTCGACCGCGGGTCGCTGGTGCTGGCCACCACGCACTCGCCCGAGGTGAAGTCGTGGGCCGTCGACACCCCCCGCGCCGCCAACGCCGCAGTGGGCCTCGACCCCGACACCCTCGCGCCCACCTATCGCCTGGCCATCGGCGACCCCGGCGGGTCGCACGCCATCGGCATCGCCGAGCGGCTCGGCATGCCACCCGCCGTGCTCGCGCGCGCCCGCGAGGCCCTGGGCGCCGAGCGCGCGGCTCTCACGGGGCTCACCGAGGATGCCGAGCGCGCCCGGGCCGCCGCGGAGCGCGACCGCGCGGAGGCCGCCGAGGCCCGTGCGGTGGCGGAGCGCGAGCGTCGCGAGGCCGAGCGCCAGCGCGAGAAGCTGCGGGCCCGCGCCGATGAGGAGCGCGCGCGCATGCGGGCGGAGGCCGAGGCCGATCTCGAGGAGCTCCG
>CAIYRJ010000357.1 GCA_903928615.1 uncultured Actinomycetes bacterium
GCCGCGCCCGGTGCCGTCGGCGCGACCACCCGCACGGTCGCCGTGGCCGTGGCGGTGGGGCCGCCGATGCAGGTGTTCATGCGCCCGGTGTAGACGCCCGCGGGGTCGGTGGAGCATCCGGCCGTGTTCGTGATGGTCACCCGGGCGGTGTACTCGCCTGCGCCCGCGTACACGTGATCCGGACGGGCCCCGGCATCGGCAGCCGATGTGCCATCGCCGAACTGCCAGTCGTACCGGGCGATCTGCGTATCGGGGTCGGTGGAGCCCGAGGCATCCAGCCGCACCGCCGCTCCCAGACTTCCCGTCGCCTGGGCCAGGGCGGCAACGGGGGGCTGCGCCGGCGCCACGCTCACCCCCCTCCATTCGGTGGATGGGATGCCTCCGACAATGGCGGGAATGGCGGTTACCCCACTGGCGGTCACGCGCATCTGATGCAGCCCGCCCGTGCCTGGCGCCATGACCGATGACGACCCCGCGTAGGCGAACTGCCCCGTGGGGTCGAGGGCGAAGCCGGTGGCGAACGACCCCGCTGCGTATGCCAGCGGCACGGCCTGCGAGCCCACCGACCCGTCACTCCCCAGCGGCCATACCCGAGCGGTCGCGCCGCCGAACATGAGGGTCATGCCGACGGCCAGCAGGCGCCCGCCGCTGGTCACGCCGCCCTCGCAGCTCCCGGTGTGGCCGTCGGACGATGGCAGGGTGTCGGATGTGCTCAGCACCCCGGTCGTCGGGTTGACGGCCCAGCGCACCACCTGCGTGCCGCTGCCGCTGTTCGCCCCGCCCGACGGCGCGTACACGCTGCTGCCATCGGGAGCCATCACCACGCACTCCCCCACCAGGTCGCCGGCGCCCACCCGATGGGGGCTGAGGGCGGTCATGCCACCGTCGGTGCCCAGCCGCCACATGTAGATCCAGTCACCCGAGTAGCTGCTGGCTGCGTACACATGGCGACCGTCCGGCGTGATGGCGGGCTGGCCGATGAAGCCCGGCGCGCTGACGGTGCTGGCAGCGGCCCCCAGCGTGCCGTCCTGGGCCACCGGGTACGCGCGAATGCGACCAGTGGTTCCCCCGTCGCCCGTGGTGGCCAGCAGCCAGCGGCCGTCGGCGGTGAGGGAAAGGTAACTCGGGCTCTCGCCCGACGGCACGGTGATGGACGCCGGCGAAAGCGGGGTGAGCACCCCCGTGCCCCGATCGCGGGTGAATTGCAGGATCGTCTGGTTGATGATGTCGGCCATGTAGGCGAATCGGCCGTCGCGGCTGATGACGTTGCCATCGAGCCACGCCGTGGTCCACGACTGGAATGACTCCACGGCGCCATTGGCGTTGGTGATGCCCGCCAGGTAGGCGTTGCTGGTTCCGGCCAGTACCTGCGCGCCGAGGGCGGGCGACGCCGTGGCGCCGCCGACAAGAGCGCTGACCGCCAGGGCCAAGGGGGCGAGGCGGGGCATGGGCGCACGCATGCTCACCTACTTCACCACCACGCGCCGGGTGCTCTCGGCCACCACTCCCGCCGTGCCCCGCGCGGTGGTGGTCACCGTCCAGGTGCCCTTCCTGATGCGGATGGTGCACGTGTAGGTGCGCTTGGTCACCTTCTTGGTCTTCGTGTTGCGCACGGTGGTAATGCGGCACTTCCCCCTGGCGCTCTTCGCCTGTGCCATCTCGGCGAAGCCCTCGGCGATGACGCTGCCGGAGGCACCACCCCCGGCGCCGGCGGTCTGCACCATGAACGTGGCCCCCGCCGGCACCGTCCCCGTGGTGGTGCCCACGCCGTTCCTCAGGGAGAAGAGCGATGCCAGCTTCCGGGCGGGAGCGGTCGGCGCCGGGGTGGTGGTTGCCGACCCCGCGCCCCCGCCGGACGAGGGGGCGCCCTGCGCGGCGATGGCGGTCCACTGTGCGTACAGCGTGACGCCCGCGGTGACGACCAACGACTCCCCCGGTGAATAGGTGGTTCCCGAGCCGTTGGCCTGGGTGTTCCACCCGGCGAACTCGTGGCCCGGGCGCACGAGGTTGCCGGTGTTGCCCGGCACCGTCAGCGCCGAGCCGTAGTCGATGTCGGTGTCTGCGGGCAGGCTTCCCCCGGTCGCCCCGTTGGCGTCGTAGCCCACCGAGAGCTGGCGTGCCACGAAGATGACCGTCACCGTGCCGGCGCCACCGGCCGTGGCCGATACGGCCCAGGCGCCGCCGACGCCCGCGAGGCCGCCGCCCGCCGAGAACGTGGGTGAGCCGATGCGCAGCGCCGGGTTGAGGAACGACCCGCCGGCGCCTCCGCCCGACTGATAGCCCTCGCCTCCACCTCCGTAGCCTGCTCCGCCGTCCCCGTCGGCGTTGCTCGACGTTCCGCCGCCTCCGCCGCCCGCCGCCCAGTTCGTTCCCGACGCGCTGCAGGAGCCGCCGTCGCACCCACCCGCGCCGCCGGTGCCTGCACTGCCGCCCACGCCGCCACGCCCACCGCCGACGTTGTCGTTGCCGGTGGCCCCGGCGCCGTTCACGCCGTTGCCACCCGCGCCACCGCTGCTGCCCGATCCCCAGCCCCCGGCTCCGCCACCGCCACCACCGGCCACGGCGATCACATCTGCGGGGCTCGCGGCGCCACCGGAGTAGATGGCGCTGAAGCCACCGCCCTTGCCGGCCGGGTCAACTGCCCCCTGCGCGCCCCCGGCCCCGACGACGACCGTGATCGATCCGAGGGCGGTCGCATCGATCGCGCCCTGCACCCGGGCGCCGGCCCCTCCGGCTCCTCCGTTGACCACCCCGTTGTAGATGCCACCCCCGCCGCCGCCAC
>CAIYRJ010000358.1 GCA_903928615.1 uncultured Actinomycetes bacterium
CCCGGACTTCCGCCTGGTCTACGAGCGTGACGGCGTCATGCTGTTCCGGCGCGCGCCGGTGGCCACTCCGTGAGCGGGCGCACCCGGGCGATCGGCATCGCCATCGTGGCGTGCGGCGTGCTGATGATGGCCCTGCCGGCGCTGCCCTGGTACGGGGCGTCGCTTCCCACCGGCGACGCATCGCTCACCGGCTACGGGGCCGGTGGCGCCTCGTGGATCCTTCCGGTCATCGGCGTGGCGCTGGTGGTGACCGGCGCGCTCGCCGTGTGGTGGTCGATGCCCCCGGGCACCCGGGGCGCGCGCGTGATCGGGGGGCTGGCGATCCTCTGGGCGGTGCTCGGCGTGGCGTGGTCGGCGCTCGTGGCCCTCTCGCCGCGCGTGGAGGTGGTGGCCGAGCGCGCGGGGCTTCCCGAGGCCGCCCTCGCGGGTGAGTGGGCGGTGAACGTGCTGCCCGCGGCCTGGGCATGCCTCGCGGTTGCCGCCCTGGCCGGGATGTCCGGGATCCTCCTGATGACCCCGCGGCCCGGCGACCTGCCGGCGGACGAGGCGGTGGAGACCCCCTAGGGGGTGGTGGGCGTCGTCGGCGTAGGAGGAGGCGTTGGCGCAGGTGCCGGGGCCGGAGCCGGCTCGGGCGCGGGAGCCGGGGCGGGAGCCGGCGCAGGCGCAGGCGTCGGCGCCGGAGCGGGAGCCGGGGTGACGGTGGTCGGTCCGGTGGTCGGAGCGGGCCGCGGCACGTTCGTGGTGGTGCCCGGCTTGGTGGTGGTCTTGGTGGTGGTGGTCTTGGCGGTGCTGGTGCTCTTCGCCGAGCTCACCATGTACGAGCCGGCCGACTCGGTGAAGTCGGATGAGAAGGCCGACCACTCGACCGGGTCCTTCGGCAGCGGGAACTCCAGGCCGTCGTCGTTCTTCGCCGCGATCTCCATGAAGTCGCCCCAGATCTGCGCGGGGAAGGTGCCGCCCGCCACCGTGATGCCGTGCACGCTCGTCATCGAGCGGCGCACGCCGTCGTCGTTCGGGTAGCCCACCCATACGGCGCACACGTAGCGCGGGGTGTAGCCCACGAACCAGGCGTCGGTGTAGTCGTCGGTGGTGCCGGTCTTGCCCGCGACGTTCGGCGCGATGTTGGCCGCCGTGCCCGTTCCGCTGGTCACGTTGTCGCGGAGGATGCGGGTGACCTCGTAGGCCACGCCGTCCTGGAACACCCGCGTGCGCTTGGGCGTGGCGAGGTCGCCCTTGGGCACGCCCTTGCCGAGGTCGGTCATGGCGATGGGCTTCACGCGGAACCCGCCGTTGGCCAGCGGGGCGTATGCCGCGGCCATCTCGAGCGGGGTCACCTCACCCGAGCCGAGGCCGATCGACGGCACCACGGGCAGGTCGCTCTGCACGCCCATGTCCTTGGCCATCTGCACCACGCGCTCGGGCCCGACGTCGAGCGTCATCTGGATGTACACGGTGTTGTCCGACGCCAGGGTGGCCGACGAGATTGGCACCGCGCCGCGGTACGAGTTGGAGTAGGTGGCCACCTTGATCGGTCCCCACTTGGGGTCGTCGATGTCGATGGGCCGGCTGTCGTAGACCGTGGAGTAGGGGTTGATGCCATCCGCGATGGCGCGGGTGAGCACGAAGGTCTTGAAGGTCGACCCGGGCTGGCGGCGGGCCTGCGCGGCGTAGTTGAACTGGCTGTCCTTGCCGTACTCGCGGCTCGTGGCCATGGCGCGGATGTAGCCCGTGCGCGCGTCGATGAGCACCACGGCGGCCGCGGGGTCGCCCACCTGTCCGAGGTTGCTCGCGATGGCCTGCTCGGCTGCGCGCTGCAGCTTGGGGTCGATGGTGGTGCGCACGGCGAGGCCGCCGTTCTGCACGCGCTGCTCGCCGTAGCGGTCGATGAGCTCCTGCCGCACGTAGTCGAAGAAGTAGCCCTCGCGCTTGCGCTCGTAGGTCTTGCCCTTCTTCAGCTGCAGGCCGGAGGCCTTGGCCTCGTTGGCCTCGGCCTGCGTGATGTAGCCCTGATTGGCCATCTCCTGCAGCACCACGTTGCGGCGGGCCGTGGCGTCCTTCGGGTTGACGAAGGGGTTGTACGCCGAGGGGGCCTGCGGCAGGCCCGCCAGCAGGGCGGCCTGCGGGAGGTTGATCGCCCACACCGGCTTGTCGAAGTAGGTGAGGGATGCCGCCTGGACGCCCACGGAGTTCTGGCCGTAGAACACGCCGTTCAGGTACTTCGCGAGGATCTGGTCCTTGGTGAACCGGCTCTCGACCTCCTGCGCGAGGTGCGCCTCCTTGATCTTCTGGCCGAAGTCGCGCGGCGCGTCGGGGTCGTAGAGGTTCTTGACCAGCTGCATGGTGATGGTGCTTCCGCCCTGGCGGAGGCCATCGCTGTCCATGGCGTTGCGCACCGCGGCGCCGACGATGCGCACCCAGTCGACGCCGTCATGCTCGTAGAAGCGCTTGTCCTCGATGGCCACCGTGGCCTCGCGCAGGTTGAGCGGGATGCGCGAGAGGGGGATCTCCGTGCGGTTCGTGACCCCCGCGATGTAGCCGAGCAGCTTGCCGTTGCGGTCGTAGATGCGCGAGTTCTGGCCGAGGCCGACCGGCTGCATCTCGTCGATGTCGGGCAGGTTGGCCGTCACCGACTGGTAGCTGGTGGCGAGCGCCACGCCCAGAACCGTGCCGAGCACGAGCAGCGCCATGAGGATCACCCGGCCGAGGCCGATGCGCCCATGGCGCGCGCGCTCCTCGCGCCGTCGCCGGAGGCGGGTGATCTTCATCGGGCGGCTCCTGCGAGCGGGCGGATGTCCCACTCCACGCGGCCGGTGCGGTAGTCGAGCAGGCCGATCACCTGCTCCGGGCCGCCCATCACCCGCCCGGACACCACCCAGTTGAGCGCGTCGTCGGGCCGGGCCTCGGCGCGCGCCGGCGCGGGAGCGGTGCCGCCCGCGGGCACGGGCACCGCCCACTCATCGGGGATCGACTTCAGCGATACATCCGACGCCACCGCGGGCGCTCCCGCCCACACCTGCGACGCCTGCTCCATGGCGGCATCGGCGGTGCCGAGGCGCGGGTTGCGCGAGGCGGTCACCGCCTCCCACAGGAACGACCATCCCGCAGCGGGATTCACCAGGTAGTCCGACGCCGGCTCCTCCGCGTAGGCCGTGGCGATGAACGACGGGATCCACGCGACCACCACCACGCCGGCGGCGATGAGGGCGATGCGCGCCGATCGGGGCATGCGGGACGGGCGCGTGGCGGAGTTGGTC
>CAIYRJ010000359.1 GCA_903928615.1 uncultured Actinomycetes bacterium
AGGCCGCGTCGTCCCCAGCGGCCTCGAGGATTCGCCGGGCGTCCTCGAAGCGCAGCCCCCGCCGCGCGAGCCAGCCGAGCGCGCGGCGCCTGTCCCCGGAATCGGTGGCCTGCGCCGGATACCGCCTGCGCACCTGCCGGATGAGCTCCTCGGCATCGGGAGCGGCCTCACCGCGCTCCGGACGCGTGCCCTCGTCGGGCCGCACGGCCTCGCGCACCGCCTGCGGCGACAGGCCCTTGCGCACCAGGCGGTCAGCCATGCGCGTGCGATCGGCGGCGCTGTCGGGAATGCCCGTGCGCGCCACGGCTGCGGCCAGCACCTGCGCATCGTGGCCCTCGGGCAGGGCCTCATCGATCGCACGAGCCACGACCTCGTTGGCGAAGCCCACCCGAAGCATCTCCGATCTGATGCGCCGCGACGCCCAGCCGCGCGCGGCGAGGCGCTCCACGCGCTGCGCGGCGTTGGCCTGCTCGTCCAGCAGCCCCGCCGCCTCGAGGCGCGCGAGCACGCGTGCCGCCTGGCCCTCCTCGGCCCGTCGGTCGCGCAGCCGCTGCACCACCTCGCGGTACGACCGGCCACGGGCCACCGTGAACCTGAGGGCGGCCTCCCACAGGCGCTCGACCGCCGCGGCGTCCTCGATGGCGGCGACGCGATCCTCGCCCCTCTCCTCGCCCGTGCTGAGCCCGAGGTCGGCCACGAGGTGCACGGGAAGGCGCAGCCACTTCGCGCCGTCACGCTCGACGCGGATGTAGGCCCCGTTTGATGACGCGCGCAGCGCCGTGATGACGGAGATCACGGCGAGGGTGGGGCGGCTAGGCCTCGCGCGGCATCTCGTTCGCGCACCGCATGCAGCGCCACACGGGGTGGTTGCGGTCGCGGGCGACGGGGCTGGCCCCGTCGAGGTCGTGCGTGCGCATCTTCCGCTGCGTCGCGAACATCTGCGCCCCGCACTTGGGGCACTCGGGAGCCCCCTCGAGGGCGTTGATCTCGGTGCCGGATGTCTCGTTCTCAGCCATGCCCGAACCTTACCGCCCCCCGCGAGCCACGGCGAGGCTCAGCGGGCACCCACCGGTGCAGCGGCGTCGAGGCGGGCGATCTCCTTGCGCACGGCAGGGGCCACCTCGGTGCCATAGAGCTCGATGGCGCGCATCATGTCGGCGTGCGGCGGATTGCCCACGCCCATGTGCAGGAGCACCCGGCGGTTCCCGAACATCTCGTACTCGGCGAGGATCTTCTCGGTCACCTCGGCGGGGCTGCCCACCATCAGCGCGCCGTGTGGCTGGCGCATGCGATCGAACTGCGCGCGGTCGATCTGGCTGCCCCACCCGCGCTCGCTGCCGATCTGGTTCATCGCGGCCATGATCCCCGGCGCGGAGATATCGGCGGCCTTCTGCGAGGTGTCGGCGATGAAGCCGTGCGATCCGATCGACACCGGCACCGCGGCGGGGTCATGCCCGAACTCCTCGAGCGCCTCGCGGTAGAGGTTGACGAAGGGGATGAACGGCTGCGCGGCGGCGCCGATGATGGCCACGGAGATCGGCAGGCCACGGGCCGCCGCGTTCACCACCGACTGCGGCGTGCCGCCGACCGCGATCCAGATGGGCAGGCGCTCCTGCTGGGGACGCGGGTGGACGGCGCGCCCCTCGATGGGCGCGCGTCGCGAGCCGCTCCAGGTGACCACTTCCTCCTCGCGCAACTGCAGCAGCAGGTCGAGCTTCTCGAGGAACAGGCCCTGGTAGTCGGCGAGGTCGTAGCCGAAGAGCGGGAACGACTCGATGAACGACCCGCGCCCGGCCATGATCTCGGCACGCCCCTGCGAGATGAGGTCGATGGTGGCGAAGTCCTGGAACACCCGCACGGGATCGTCGGACGACAGCACGGTGACCGCCGACGTGAGCCGGATGCGCGAGGTGCGCGCGGCCGCGGCGGCCAGCACCACGGCGGGAGACGACACCGGAAAGTCGGGCCGGTGGTGCTCCCCAACGCCGAAGACGTCGAGCCCCACCTCGTCCGCCAGCACGATCTCGTCCACGAGGTCGCGCACGCGCTGACCCACGTCGATGGCCCGCCCGGTCGCCGGGTCGGGCGTGGCATCGCCGAACGAGTAGATGCCGAGCTCGATCCCCTGCGTCACGCGCCCTCCTCCCCCGCCTCCCGCTGACGGCGCGCCTCGTCGAGATCGCGCTGGATTCGCCCGTCGTCGCGCTCGGCCAGGATGACATAGGCGATGTAGAACACCCCCAGGCTGATGCCCAGGCCCGCGGCGATCCACAGGAACGGCGACCACCCGAGCGGCGTTCCGATGGCCCAGCCGATGAGCAGGCTCACGGGCACCATGATGGCCCCGAGCACCCACACGCGCCGCTTGGCGGTGCGGGTGTACTCCGGGTTGGGATGCAGGCCCTCCTGCTCCGCCGCCACGCGGGCGACGATCTCCTCGCGCGACTCGCGCTGGTGTCCTGTCACGTCCGGAACGGTAGCGGCGTACGATCGGCATGCAATGAGCGTTCGGCCGACATGTGCCGGGTGCGGCCAGCCCATCAAGCCGATGCGCGGCGTGCCCGACCACTGGGTGCACGCATCGAGGACCACCGCCTCGTGTGACCTCGACGCCGACCACACGCCGCGCCCGGCGGACGGCCAGGGCGGCCCGCCCGTGGATCAGCCCACGCGAGGCCACGACGAGACCAGCGGGTAGGGCCTGATCGGGCCGCCTCCCCCGGGGTGGATCTCGAAGTGCAGGTGGGGCGTGGTGCCCTTGGCGTCGCCGGTGTCGCCGTTGTAGCCGAGCACCGTGCCCGCCTTCACGAAGGCGCCCTCGCGCGCGGCGGGCGCGAAGCCGTCGAGGTGGCAGTAGAAGTACTCGTCGCCGTTCGACGCGCGGAGCCAGAAGCGGTTGCCGCTGATGGGCGTGGTGCCGATGCGGACGATCGTTCCGCTCACCACGGCCACGATCGGGGCGCCGCGGGCAGCCATGATGTCGATGCCCTCGTGATACCTGCTGCCGCGGGGCGCCATCCAGTCGTCCGAGAAGGTGGACGGCGCGGCCACCGGGAACACCGGCTCGGTGCCGGCCGGGGCCAGCGGGATGTCCTCGGATCCCTTGGCGCGGGCCGCGCGCACGCGCTGCTGCACCCGCGCGGACAGCGCGGCCTTGAGCTCGCCCCGCGCCTGGGCCACCACCGTGCGCTGCTCGGCCAGCAGGGCCTTGATGCGGTCGCGCTCGCGCGCGGCCACGGCGGCCTCGGCCCGGGAATCCTCGATGGCCTTGGCCAGGCGCACCTCGGCGGCCCGCAGCGCCACGCGCCGTGCGCGCACCTTGCGCACCAGCCCGGCGTCCTGGCCCGCGGCGCCCTGCAGGGCCTCGGTGCGGGTCATCAGGTCGCTGAGCGACCCGCTGGACACCACCAGCTCGAGCAGGTCGGGGTCGGGGCGCCGGTACAGCGACGCGAGGCGCGCGGAGAGCGTCTCCCGGGCCACCACGAGCTGCGCCCGCGTGCGCACGAGCTCCTCGCGCGTGCGCACCGTCTCGGCACGCGCGGCGTCGAGCCGGTCCATCGCGGCGTTGTGGCGCACGGCCGCCTCGCCGGCGGCGGCGTCCAGGCGGGCGGCGCGGGCCTCCACCTGCTGCACGCGCTCCTTGATCGACGAGAGGTCGCGCGCAGCCTGCGCAGGGGTGATCACCACGCACAGCGCGGCGATTCCCAGCAGCATGATGAGGATGCGGCGGGCCATGGGCGGGGCATTGTCGTCCCCTTCCATGGCCCGCCGTGAAATCCCCGTTGCTACGTCAGTTGGCGTCCTCCGCCAGCACCTCGTTGAGCTGCGCCTGCGCGTTGATCGCCGCGGGGAAGCCCGCATACGCGGCGAGCTGGATGACCAGCTCGCGCAGCTCGTCCTCGGTGATGCCCACGCGCAGCCCGGCGCGCATGTGCACCTTCACCTGCCGGTCCTTGCCGCCCAGCGCCATGAGCATGCTGAGGGTGGCGATCTGCCGCTCCTTCAGCGTGAGCCCCGGGCGCTGGTAGATGTCGCCGTAGATCGTCTCGATGATGCGGTCGCCGAGCTCGCCGAGAGTCGCGAGCGACTCCTCGGCCTTCGGCCCCAGCACCTGCTTGACGCTCTCGGCGCCCTGCTCGTGGCGCGTCTCGCGCCAGTCGGACTCGGCGGACACGATGGCTCCTACTTGTTGGTGCGGTCGGTGTAGACCACGTCGAAGTCACCGGCGGCGTCCACCCTGAGGATGCTCACGGGGACGTTCGGCCGGTTGCCCTGGCTGTTGATGGTGATGGCCCCCGTGGCGCCGTTGAAGCCCTTGGTCTTCTTCAGCTGGGCGAGCACCTGGCCGTACTTGAACGGGTCGGCCTTCTTCCACGACGCGAAGAGGATGTTCGCCGAGTCGTAGGTGAAGGTGCCCCACGTTCCCGGGGTCTTGCCTGGGAAGGCCTTCTTGTACGCCGCGACGTACCCCTTGGCGGTGGGGAACTGCGTGGGCTCGGGCACGCCGCTGAACACGCAGTTCTGGCTGGCGGGGAGACCCGCGGCGGTGATGAAGCCGGGGTCCTGGTTGGCCAGGCCCGCGAAGCACTTGGCCGGGTTGCCCGTGGCCTTGAGCGCCGAGGCGATCTTCGCGCCCTCCGGGAAGTAGGTGCTGAGGTAGACGGCCGTGGGGTTGTTGGTGAGCGCCTGCTGCACCGCCGCCGTGTAGTCGGCCTGGTTCTCCTGCACCACGACGTTGGTCACGAGCACGCCCTTGGGCTCGAGCGCGGCCTTGAGGCGCGCGGACATTCCGGTGGTGTACGCGCTGTCAGTGGTGATCATCGCCACCTTGGCGGGCTTCAGGACGTTGAGGATGTAGCCCGACTCCACCGGGGAGATCTGGCTGTTCTTCGGCTGCACGGTGACGCCGTAGCCCGTGGTGTCATCCGTGGAGGTCATCTGCACCGGGACGATCTTCGCCTTGGTGTAGACGGGCAGGTTCACGAGGCCCACCGATGAGTTGTACGGACCGACCACGGCCACGACCTTGGCCTTGATCGCCTTTGCCGCCGCCGCCTTCGCGAGCGCGGGGTTCGCCTTGTCGTCGATCTTGACGATCTCCACCATGCGGCCGTTGAAGCCGCCCTTGGCGTTGTACTGCTTCACCGCGAGCTGCACGCCGCGCAGCATGTCCTGCCCATTGGAGGCCTGCGCGCCCGTGAGGGGGCCTTCCATGGCGATTCCGATGGTGCCGTAGGTGGACGGATCGCCGCCCACCGACGAGCCACCGATGAGTCCTGCCGAGGCAGTGGAGGCGACTGCACCGGCGGCGATGAGCGCGGCGGCGCCGAGGATGAGCGAACGTCGTGGCACGGGGGCTCCTTTTCGAGCGTCGAGATCGTGGCGGGGGAACCCTAGCCGCCAGCGGGGATGCGGCCCCCGGGGC
>CAIYRJ010000360.1 GCA_903928615.1 uncultured Actinomycetes bacterium
CGATGACCCCCGAGCAGGCAGCGCCCAACCTGCGCAAGTGGAACATCGCCCTGGCGATCCTCCATGCGGCCCAGGGCGTGGCGATCTTGCTGCTGTCCAACGGGTTCACGCTCGGCGTGACCATCCCGTACATGACCGGACCGCCCGGAAGCCCGGTGCTGGGGAGCGAGCCGGTGTGGCAGGTGCCGCTGGCCACTTTCATCGCCATCTTCCTGTTCCTGGCGGCGGCCGACCATCTGATCTGCGCCCTGCCCGGCGCGGAGCGCTGGTACATCGCCAACCTCGGGCGCGGCACCAACCCGCTGCGCTGGTGGGAGTACTCGGTGAGCGCGTCGCTGATGATCGTGCTCATCGCGCTGATCAGCAGCGTCGACCAGGTGACGGCGCTCATCGCGATCTTCGGCGCGAACGTGGGGATGATCCTGTTCGGGCTCGCGATGGAGCAGCGCAACCCGGCGGGCACCACCAAGGTCGACTGGCGGCCGTTCACCTACGGCTGCGTGGTGGGCGCCTTCCCGTGGGTGGCGATCGGCCTGGTGCTCGTGCGCGCGCAGATCGACGCCGGGGTGCCCGTGGCCATCTGGGCCATCTACATCTCGCTGTTCGTCCTGTTCTTCACCTTCGCGCTGAACATGTGGCTGCACTACGCGCGCAAGGGGCGGTGGGCGAACATCGTCTCGTACGAGAAGACCTACCTCGTGCTGTCGCTGGTGGCGAAGTCGCTGCTGGCCTGGCAGATCTTCGCGGCGGCGCTCGCGGGATGATCGGCTGGCTCACCGCGAGCGAGGCCGACCCCGAGGCCTATCGCATGCCGGTGATCGTGGCTGCGCTGTTCGTGCTGATCCCGGCTGCGATGGTGCCGGTGATGGGCTTCGGGGCGATCGCCACCGGATCGCATGGCGCCGGCTGGGCGCTGATCGCGGGCACCTTCGCCGCGCTCGGCGCCATCGGCACCGCGGCCATCGTGGTGGCCATCCCGGCCGCGGCCACGCGAATGCGCCCCCCGGTGCCCGCGCTCCTCGTGGCGGGCGGCACCACCCTGGCCCTGATCGCGGGCATCCTGCTGGTGCCCGTGCTGATGGCCGCGATGGCGAACTGAGCCCCAACCCCGGTGTCAGGCACTTAACCAAACGCGCGCGCAATGCGTGACGCCGGGTTAAGTGCCTGACACCGGGGTTGGGGCGTTCGTCACCCCCGGGGGTCCCGCGCATTGCCCCGGGGAGGGGGCATGGCTAGCATCCCCGCGGCAAATGGACCGGCACGTCCGCGGTGTCCCGAATCCTCCAGGGGCCTGCCGATCCGCCATCCGGGCGACGCGCGTCCCGGGTGCAATCTCTATGGAGGCACGTTGTCCGCACGGAATTCCGTCGTAGTCCGCCTTGCAGGTGAGTCCGGCGAGGGCGTCATCTCCTGCGGGGACATCCTCACGCAGGCCGCCGCCCGCGGCGGGTACTACACCCAGACGTTCCGCACGTTCCCCGCCGAGATCAAGGGCGGCCCGTGCATGTACCAGTTCCGCCTGAGCGATGAGCCCATCTGGAGCCATGGCCAGGACGTCGACCTGCTGGTGTGCTTCAACCAGGAGGCCTGGGACCTCAACTGGGACTCCCTGGGGCCCGAGGGCGTGATCCTCTACGACTCGGTCGAGGTGACGATCCCCGACGAGTACCTCGACCGCGCCCGCCCCGTGCGCATGGATGAGCTCGCCAAGGAGATCGGCGGCTCCACCCGCGCGAAGAACATGGTGGCCGCCGGCGCCATCACGGCTGTGATCGACTTCGACACCACGCCCATCGAGGAGCTGGTGCTGCGTCGCTATGCCCACAAGGAGGGCGTCGCCGACGCCAACATCGCCGCGCTGCACGCCGGCGCCGAGGAGTCGGCCGACCTCAAGGGCCGCTACCCGCTGGTGCCGCCGGTGGAGGTCGAGGAAGACCGCATGCTCATCTCGGGCAACCAGGCCATCGCCGTCGGCGCCGTGGCCGCGGGCGTGAACTACTTCGCCGGCTACCCCATCACGCCGGCCTCGGACATCCTCGAGTGGCTCTCGGTGCGCCTGCCCCAGGTGGGCGGGCTCACCATCCAGTGCGAGGACGAGATCGCCTCCCTTGCCTCGGTCGTCGGCGCCTCGTACACCGGCGCCAAGGCCATGACGGCCACCTCGGGCCCGGGCATCTCGCTCATGAACGAACTCATCGGCTACGCCGGCACGGCGGAGATCCCGGTGGTCATCGTGGACGCCCAGCGCGGCGGCCCGTCCACCGGCCTTCCCACCAAGACCGAGCAGAGCGACCTCAACCAGGCGCTCTACGGCAGCCATGGCGAGGCCCCGCGCGTGGTGATCGCCCCGGTGTCGGTGGAGGACTGCTTCTACTCGATCGTGGACGCCTTCAACTACGCCGAGGAGTTCCAGGTGCCGGTGCTGCTTCTCACCGACCAGGGCCTGGCCACGCGCCTCGAGGTGATCCACCGCCCCGACCCCGAGAAGCTCAACATCGTGCAGCGCAAGACCTCGGCCGGCATCGCCCGCGAGGACTACAAGCGCTACGAGTACACCGAGAGCGGCGTCTCGCCCATGGGCCTGCCCGGCGAGCCCAACGGCATGTACGTGGCCACGGGCATCGAGCACGACGAGTACGGCCACCCGGGCTACACGCCGGAGATCCACCTCGGCATGCAGACCAAGCGCCTCGGCAAGCTGGAGCCCATCCGCGAGACCTCGCGCGTGGCCACCCACGGCGAGGCCCAGCCGGAGGACATCGCGTTCATCGGCTTCGGATCCACCTTCGGCCCGGTGCGCGAGGCGGTCGACCGCCTCGCCGAGCAGGGCCTGTCGGTCGGCGCCTTCTACCCGCGCGTGCTCGGGCCGTTCCCGGCCAGCCGCGTGGAGACGTTCGTCGCCAACGCGAAGCGCATCATCGTCCCCGAGGTGAACTACACCGGGCAGCTCGCCCGGCTCATCAAGGCCGAGACGAACATCAACGAGTTGGAGAGCGTCGCCAAGTGCGACGGGCTCCCGTTCACCGCAGAGGCCATCATCGACCTCGCTGCCCAGGAGGTAGCCGCATGAGCACCAGGAAGCCCAACGACTACAAGTCGGAGCTCAAGCCCATCTGGTGCCCCGGATGCGGCGACTTCGGCGTGCTGGCGTCGCTCTACCGCTCCATGGCCGACATGGATCTCGACCCCGCCAAGACCGTCATCGTCTCGGGCATCGGCTGCTCGAGCCGCCTGCCGCACTTCGCCAGCACCTACGGCGTGCACACCCTGCACGGCCGTCCGCTGCCGGTGGCGATGGGCGTCAAGCTGGCCAACCCCGACCTCACGGTCATCGCGGTGGGTGGCGACGGCGACGGCTTCGCCATCGGGGCCGGGCACTTCCCGCACGCCTCGCGCCGCAACATCGACGTCACCTACCTCGTGATGGACAACGAGATCTACGGCCTCACCAAGGGCCAGGCCTCGCCGACGTCCCTCTTCGAGCAGAAGGCGCCGTCCACGCCCTTCGGCAACCCCGAGGACCCGCTCAACCCGCTGGCCCTGGCCATCGCGGCCGGTGCCTCGTTCGTGGCCCGCGGCGCGTCGTTCAACACGAAGGCCCTCACCGAGCTCATCACCCAGGCGGTGGAGCACAAGGGCTTCTCGTACATCGACGCCATGTCGCCGTGCACCACTTTCAACAACACGCAGGAGTCGTGGAAGGACGCCGTCACCGACGTCGCCCCCGACCACGACCCCACCGACCGCGTGAAGGCCTTCGACCTGGCCCTTCGCGGCGGCTTCTCGCTGGGCATCCTGTACCGCCAGGAGCGCACCACGCAGACCGAGCGCTACAAGGCGATCCTCGAGCAGGCCAAGCCGAGCGACGTCAACGTGATGCTCGACGGCTTCAACGCCCGCAAGGGCGCGGCCATCGGCAAGCCGGCCTAGGCGCCAGCCGGCACCGACTGATGTGCCCTCGGGCCCGCTTCGGCGGGCCCGAGGCGCATCATGGCTTGAGCGAGAACGGCGGGTAGCGGTCGGTGGCCAGCAGGAAGGCGTAGCCGGTCACCCGGGTCCCCCACCGCAGGAAGCCCTCGACGAAGTCGAAGAGGCCACGCGGGTAGCGACCGGTGAAGAGGATCGCGAACCACGCGAAGATCACGGCGAAAACCGCGGCGATCCCGACGAACACCAGCACGATGATGTGCGGGATCACCAGGATCCACTTCACGAGCGGCAGGAACCGGTTGAGGTCGCGCTGCACGTCGGGGTAGTCGATGTCGAGTCGTACCGACTGCTGCTCGTCGGTGGACGGGTAGCGGTCGTCCATCACGGCGAGGTACACCGCCACGCGCGTGCTGAATCGGTAGAGCTCGCGATTCCAGTCGAACCACCAGCGCGGGTACTTCTGGCGGAAGAGGATCATCAGCAGCGGCGCGAGGAACAACAGCCCGCCGCCCGCGAC
The DNA here is from genome assembly GCA_903928615.1 of uncultured Actinomycetes bacterium. Lineage (GTDB taxonomy): Bacteria > Actinomycetota > Thermoleophilia > Miltoncostaeales > Miltoncostaeaceae > SYFI01. The sequence continues at coordinate 4,448 of CAIYRJ010000360.1, forward strand.
GATCGCCGTGGTGCCATTCACTGCGAGGGTGCTGCCCGATACCAGCGCGAGCACGATTGCGATGGGGATGATCCACACGAGCCGCAGCAGCGTGCTGAGCCGGTTGAGCTTCCGGTCGGGGTAGTCCACCGACAGGCGCACCGGGTACGGAGTGGTTTCCTGGGTCGTCATGGCCGCGTGTGTATCAAGGGGCAACGTGGCGCCGCCCACCATCGGTCGGGGGGTGTCAGCCTCCCTGCGGCGCGGTGGCGCTTCCCGCCCCGGCGCAGGCGCGCAGTCCGATGTCCGCGGCGCGCGACGCCATGAACACCTGGGCCTCCTGCATGCGGGCCGTGGCGTCGGAGTTGACGATCTCGATCGCCTCGCGGTCGGTGGCGGCCAGCAGGACGTTCTCGTCGGCGTTCTGCGCGGTGGCCCGGTAGGCCTCCACGATCTCGGTCCATGGCGATCGCAGGTCGGCCGGGGGGTTCAGCGCGCCGGCCTCGTCGAGCAGGCGGTGCCAGGCGTCCGCCACGGCGGGGTAGTACCGCCGCGCCTCGGCGATGCTGTCGGTGGGAGGGGTGCCGAGGCGCCCGAGGCGGGAGTAGAGCCGCGTGCAGGCGGCGTCGGCGCGCGCCCTGAACTCCGTGGGCGAGAGCACGGGGCCGGTCGCCGCCGGCGTGGTGACGGTGGGCACGGTGACCGGCTGGCGATCCAGCGGACCGCATCCCGCGAGCGGCATCAGCAGGGCGCCCAGCGTTGCCCCCGCGGCCACGGCCACGGCGGCGGCACGGCGCCTCACGACTCCGCGGCCTCCCCGCGCACGCGGGCGTCCGCATCCAGCGCCATCTGCTTCATCTCATCGGTGCGGGTCTGCACCCGGGCGGCCAGGTCGGGGTCGCCCAGCGCCAGGATGCGCGCGGCGAGCAGCCCCGCGTTGGTGGCGTTGTCCACGGCAACGGTGGCCACGGGCACTCCACGCGGCATCTGCACGATCGAGAGGAGGCTGTCCATCCCCGAGAGCGCGCTGGTGCGCACGGGCACGCCGATCACCGGCAGGATCGTCACCGACGCCAGCATGCCGGGGAGGTGCGCGGCGCCCCCGGCGCCGGCGATGATCACCTTGATGCCCCGGCCGGCGGCGTCCTTGCCGTACTCGATCATCTCCTCGGGCGTGCGGTGCGCGCTGGTCACCCGTACCTCGTGCGGCACCCCCAACTCGCCCAGCACGTCCACGGCCGACTGCATCACGGGCAGGTCGCTGTCCGAGCCCATCACCACGCCCACGATGGGCTGGTCGCTCACAGCCGCACCATCGACGCCGCGAGGCGGGCGGTCTCGAGGGCGTCCTCAGGGCTTGATCCGAGCGCGGTCACATGGCCCATCTTACGGCGCACGCGCACGTCGGCCTTGCCGTAGAGGTGCACGTGCGCGCCGCCCACGGCCGCGGCCTCGGCGATGTCGGGGTTGCTCGGGCCGTCGTGCTCGCCGAGCAGGTTCACCAGCGCGGCGCCGGGCGCGATGAGCTCGGTGGGGCCCAGTGGCAGGCCCAGGATGCCCCGCAGGTGGTTCTCGAACTGTGAGGTGACGCACGCCTCGATGGTGTGGTGGCCCGAGTTGTGCGGCCGGGGTGCGAGCTCGTTGATGAGGATGGTGTCGTCCTCGGTGTGGAACATCTCCACGCCGGTCACCCCCGCGCCCCCGGCGGCCTCGGCCGCCGCGCGCGCCACGCGCTTGGCCTCGTGGCTTACCCCCGGATCCACCGGAGCGGGGCAGAGAAGCTCGCGCAGCACGTGGTCGTGCTGGCGGGTTTCCACCACGGGGTACACGGCGTCGCCGCCGCCGTGGCGGCGTGCCACCATCACCGCGAGCTCGCGCCGGAACCGCACGAACTCCTCCACCAGCACGCCCTCGCCGCGCTCCGCAAGGCCGGGGTATGCGGCCAGCGCCTCGTCGAGGTCGGCGCACAGCGCGTTGCCGTAGCCGTCGTAGCCCAGGTGCCGCGACTTGAGCATGAGCGGCCAGCCGAGGTCGCGCCCGATCGCCTCGAGGTCGCCGGCGGAGTCGGGCACGGCGAACGCCGGCACGGGCAGCCCCTCGTCGGCGAGCCGCTGCTTCTGCAGGGCCTTGTCCTGCACCACGCGCATGCGGGCGGGGTGGGGGCGCACCGGCGTGCCGGCGTCCTCCACGGCCATGAGGAACGCCGCGTCCACGAACTCGTTCTCGAGCGTGAGCACGCCCACCTCGCGGCCGATGCGCAGCAGCGCCTCGGGGTCCTTCCAGTCGCCCTCCACCACGCCGGCGGCCATCGGGGTGGCGGGCTCGCCGGGCTGGCCCAGTACCGCCACGCGAATGCCGAGCGGCCAGGCCGCCAGCACGGTCATCTGCGCGAGCTGCCCGGCTCCGGCGATGCCGACGTCGTATGCGGGGGCGCCCTCGCTCACCGGAGCCACCGTACCAGCGAGCCCTGCTGGTAGGTACTCGCGCATGAGGCCCCACCGAGCCCTCCGCCCCCTGATGGCTGCGGCCCTTATCGCCGTAACGGCCCTCGGCGTCGCCGCCTGCGGGTCGGGCGACACCGCC
>CAIYRJ010000361.1 GCA_903928615.1 uncultured Actinomycetes bacterium
AGGCCCGGGCGGGCGGCGAGCGTGCCCGGCGCGCCCTCGGGGCCTGCGGGGATGTCCTGCACGGTGCCGCCGGCCGCGATGACGATCACGGCGCCCGCCGCCACGTCCCACGCGTTGACGCCGAACTCGTAGTAGGCGTCGAGACGGCCGCAGGCCACCCATGCCATGTCGAGGGCGGCCGAGCCGCCGCGGCGCATGTCGCGCACGTGGGGGATCACGCCCATGAGGCGCGTGGCCTGCCGGCGACGGCGCACGGCGTCGTAGCCGAAGCCGCTGCCGATGAGCGCCTGGCCCAGGTCGTCGCTCGGCTCGAGCGCAAGCACCTGGCCGTTGAGGTGCGCCGGGCCGCCGCGCACCGCGCTGAAGGTCTCGCCGCGGATGGGGTCGTGCACCACGCCCATCAGGCCACCGGCCTCGTCGTGGCACGCGATGCTCACGGCCCACTGCGGGTAGCCCCACAGGTAGTTGGTGGTGCCGTCCAGCGGATCTACGAGCCACCGCAGCCCGGTGGTGCCCTTCTCGGCCTCGCCGGACTCCTCCGAGAGGATGGCGTCGCCCGGCCGCTCGGCCCGGATGATCGACAGGATCGCGTGCTCGGCCTCGCGGTCGGCGTCGCTCACGAGGTCGGTGGACGTGCTCTTGGCGGTAATGCCCTCGGCGGGGCGCTCGAAGCGGGCCATCAGCCCGCGGCCGGCGATCTCGGCGGCGCGCAGCGCGATGTCAAGGGCCTGCCGGGCATCTGCGGGGTCGGTCGTCACGAGGCGGCATCCTACGCACAACCGCGCCCCGCGCCGCGCTAGCCTCCCCGCCGTGAGCGAGACCGTGAACCTGATTTCCCCGCGCGGTTACTGCGCAGGCGTGGACCGCGCCATCGAGACCGTCGACCGCCTGCTCGAGGAGCGCGGCGCGCCGGTGTACGTGCGCGGCGAGATCGTGCACAACCAGTACGTGGTGCGCACCCTCGCCGAGAAGGGCGCCGTATTCGTGGACACGCCGGAGGAGGTCCCCGAGGGCAGCGTGATCGTGCTCTCGGCCCACGGCAGCGCCCCGGACATCTACGAGCGCTGCGCGGCCCGTGAGCTCGAGGTGATCGACGCCACCTGCCCGCTGGTGAGCAAGGTGCACGCCGAAGTGCGCCGCTACGCCGGCAAGGGCGCCACGGTGCTGCTGGTGGGGCACCTGGACCACGACGAGGTCATCGGCACCCGCGGCGAGGCGCCCGACCGGGTGATCGTGGTGGAAGATGTCGAGCAGGCCGAGGTGGTGGAGGTGCCCGACCCCGACAACGTGGCGCTCACCACCCAGACCACCCTCTCGCTCGACGACACCGCCGAGATCATCGCGGTGCTCAAGCGCCGCTTCCCCGCGCTGCAGTCACCCGCCTCGAGCGACATCTGCTACGCCACGCAGAACCGCCAGGACGCCGTGAAGGCCACGGTGGAGATGACCGAGGCCGAGCTGGTGCTGGTGGTGGGATCCCAGAATTCGTCGAATTCGCAGCGCCTCGTGGAGGTCGCCCGCGCCGGCGGTGCCGAGAGCTATCTCATCGACGGCGTGGACGATCTCGACCCCTCGTGGCTCGACGATCACCCCCGCGTGGCCCTCACCGCCGGGGCGTCCGCGCCCGAGGTGCTGGTGCGCGAGGTGCTCGATTACCTCGAGACACGCGGTTATTGCCGAAAAGGTAATGAGGTCCCAACGGACGAGGGCGTCGTGTTCGCGCTCCCGCCGCAAGTACGCTAGGCACATGCGTCGCCACATACTGCTTACGGCGCTCGCCGTGCTGGCTCCCGCGGGGGCGGCGCTGGCGGGCTCCGCCGAATGCGCCGACGGCGCGTGCGCGGTGACCCCGGGCGAGGCCACCTGGGCCCAGGTGGCCAAGGGCGTGCAGGGCGGCACCATCAAGTGGCCCCGCAACCCGCAGGGCGCCGAGCTGCTGCGCGTGGACCTCACGAAGCAGGAGCCGCTCGACGGCGAGGCCACCGTGTGCGACGGCCGCCAGGAGGCCACCGCCCGCTACGCCTGGAAGACCCAGTCGGTCACGTTCAGGAACGTCACGGTGGCGGGCACCGACTGCACGAAGGACGACCCCGTGCGCTTCCGCTGCACCACCACCACGATCACGGGCCTCGGCCGCACGCGCGACTGCACCAGCAGCAAGTGGCGCATCCTCACGTGGGGTGGCTACGTGCAGCGTAAGGGCGGGCAGTTCGAGCTGAGCGGCCCGCGGGCCTTCGCGCTCGTGCCGATGGCCCGCTCGGTGCGCTAGTCCCGCAGCAGCAGCGGGCCGTCCAGAGCGAAGTCGGACGGGATGCGACCGCGCAGGTCGGCGGCGTCCTGCGCGAAGCGCGGGTCGATCTCGATCGGGAACTGGCTCACCCCATGCGCATCGCGGGGCACGGCCGCGCCCTGGGCCTCGAGCCAGCGCGCGGCGCGATCCACCATCGCGG
>CAIYRJ010000362.1 GCA_903928615.1 uncultured Actinomycetes bacterium
ATCGCCTTCTCGCCGTCGTGGCTGAGCATTGCCTCGGCCTCGGCAAGCGGCACCAGCCGCACGTTCTCCACCTCGTCCGGCCGGTAGCTGGCCGGCGAGCCCGCGCGGTAGAGCATGAGGAAGAAGTCGACGCTCTTGTTGACCCGGCTCTTCTCGGCGTGCGCCCAGAAGCGGTACGAGATGGTGCCGAGGGCCTCGAGCACCATTCCGGTGAGCCCGGCCTCCTCGCGCATCTCGCGCACGGCGGCCTCCACCGCGCTCTCGCCGTGCTCGATGCGCCCCTTCGGAAGCCCCACCACCTCGCTACCCGGCACGGTGATGAGCGGCACGAGCAGGTGATCCCCGATGGGGATCAGCAGCACTCCGCCAGCCGATCGCTCATGCCTCACACGCGCCATGCGCTGACCATACCCGCGCGCACGAGCCGCACCAAGTGACCGGGGTCACGCCTGAGCGGCTAGGCCAGGCCGATCTCGTCGCAGAGGTAGACGTCCTGGATGGCGTTGAGCAGGCCCACGCCCTCCTTCATCGGGCGCTGGAAGGCCTTGCGCCCGCTGATGAGGCCGGTGCCGCCCGCGCGCTTGTTGACCACCGCCGTGTACACGGCGTCGTGCAGGTCGTTGTCGCCCGAGGCGCCGCCCGAGTTGATGAGCGGGATGCGGCCCATGTAGCAGTGGGCCACCTGGTAGCGCGTCATGTCGATCGGGTGGTCGCTCATGAGCTTGGAGTACATGCGCGGGTCGGTCTTGCCGAACTTCAGGGTGTCGAAGCCCGACGCCGCGGTGTCGGGGGCCTTCTGCTTGATGATGTCCGCCTGGATCGTCACGCCCAGGTGGTTGGCCTGCCCGGTGAGGTCGGTGGCCGTGTGGAAGTCCTCGTCGGCGGTCTTGAATGCCGGGTTGCGCAGGTAGCACCAGAGCACCGTGGCCATGCCGAGCTCGTGGGCGATCTCGAAGGCCTGCGCGACCTCCTGGATCTGCCGCTTGCTCTCGTCCGACCCGAAGTAGATCGTGGCGCCCACGGCCACGCAGCCCATGTCGCGGGCCTGCTCGACCGACGCGAACATGATCTGGTCGTAGGCGTTCGGGTAGCCCAGGAACTCGTTGTGGTTGATCTTCAGCATGAAGGGGATCTTGTGCGCGTACTTGCGCGCCACGGCGCCCAGCACGCCCGACGTGGTGGCCACCGCGTTGCAGCCGCCCTCGATGGCCAGCTCGACGATGTTGGCCGGGTCGAAGTAGGCCGGGTTCTTGGCGAACGACGCGCCGGCCGAGTGCTCGATGCCCTGGTCGACCGGGAGGATGGACAGGTAGCCCGTGCCGCCGAGGCGGCCGTGGTCGAACATCTGCTGCAGCGCGCGCAGCACCGGGATGGGCCTGTCGCTGCTGCTGACGACGCGATCGATGAAGTCCGGACCCGGTGCGCTGATGCGCGAGGCCGGAATGGTCTTGCATCGATGGTCGAGGAGCCCCTTGGCGTCCTTGCCGAGGATCTTCTCGATGCTGCCGATGGTCGCGTCGCCGGACGCCATGCGGTATCCCCCTGGTGGCTTACCCGGGGGATGCTACCCGCATGGCGTCGGCGTTACTTGCCGCCGAAGAGGCGCTTGAGCCAGCCCATGAAGCCGCCACCGGACGACTTCCCGGCGGGCGCGGCCGAACCAGTGGCGCCGGCCTCGGTGGGGGCGCCATCGGGGCCCACCCACTTGTCGAGGGCCTCCCAGCCGGTGGTCTTGCCGCCGGCCGGGGCATCCCCGCCGCCGCCATCGGAACCGACCCACTTGTCGAGGGCCTCCCAGCCGGTCTTCTTCTCGCCCGTGGCGGGAACGCCCTCGGGCGGGGCCCCGCCGCCGACCCACTTGTCGAGGGCCTCCCAGCCGGTCTTCTTCTCGCCCGCGGGCGCGTCGGAGGCGCTTCCGCCACCGTCACCGACCCACTTGTCGAGGTCCTCCCAGCCGGTCTTCTTGGTGCTCATGTCATACCTCTGCGCGGCGTCGCGTTAGGGGATTCACGTGCCCGGACGGGCGACACTTCGCAT
>CAIYRJ010000363.1 GCA_903928615.1 uncultured Actinomycetes bacterium
CGAGGAGGACACCTACGGGTCGAAGGGCGAGCGGCACACCACCTACACCTACGACCTCATCGCGCTGCTCGAGTACCCGCTCCGGGTCACCCCCATGCGCGTGGTGCGCCGCTCCGCTGTCGGCCGCCTGCTCCGCGGCGCCGGTGACGCCATGCGCGGCATCGGGGCAATGCGCGTGGAGGACCTCGAGAACGACCTCTTCCGCGAGCGCTACGCCGTGGAGGTGGCGGATGACGCCGATCCGGTGGACGTGTTCGCGGTATTCGACCCCTCGGTGCAGGAGCGGCTGGCCGACGGGCGGGCGATCCCCGACATCGACCTCATCGAGGCCGAGGGGCCATGGTTGCTGCTCGCATGGAGCGGCGAGCTCGATGGCGACGAGCTCGAGCGGCTCGACGTCATGACCGAGGCCGTGCGCTGGGGCATCGCCACTCTCGGCTCCCGCCGCTTCACGGACCGCTAGGGTCCCGCGCCGTGCCCGCGGCCGCGCGCCCGGGGAGGATGACGAGGAGGACCGCGTGTCCGAGGCAGTGGCGGGGGCCACCCCGGAGCAGCGCCAGCACAGTCGCCGCTGGGTGATCCTGGCGATCCTGGGCATCGCCCAGCTCATGGTGGTGCTGGACGCCACCATCGTGAACATCGCGCTGCCCTCGGCACAGGCCGACCTCGGGTTCTCCGACTCCAACCGCCAGTGGATCATCACGGCCTACGCGCTGGCCTTCGGCAGCCTCCTGCTGTTCGGCGGGCGCCTCAGCGACGTGCTCGGCCGCAAGTGGGTCTTCTTCTGGGGCCTCATCGGATTCGCCCTGGCATCGGCGCTCGGCGGCATCGCGCAGGACTTCACGGTGCTGGTCACCGCCCGGGCCCTGCAGGGAGCGTTCGGGGCGCTGCTGGCGCCAGCTGCGCTGTCGCTGCTCACCACCACGTTCACCGACCCCAAGGAGCGCGGAAAGGCCTTCGGCATCTACGGCGCCATCGCGGGCGCCGGCGGCGCGCTCGGGCTGCTCCTCGGAGGCATCCTCACCGAGTACCTCTCGTGGCGCTGGTGCCTCTGGGTGAACCTCATCCTCGCCATCCCGGCAGCGATCGGGGCCATCGTGCTGCTCGTGCACCAGGGGCGCCGCAAGGCCAGCCTGGACATCCCCGGCACCATCACGTCGGTGCTGGGCCTGCTCGCGCTCGTCTACGGCTTCACCAAGGCCGAGACCGACGGCTGGACCTCCGGGGTCACCATCGGGCTGCTGGTCGTGGCATTCGTGCTGCTCGCCGCCTTCGTGTGGATCGAGATCGGGTCGAAGGAGCCCATGCTCCCCATGCGCGTGCTCACCGACCGCAACCGTGGTGGTGCATACCTGGGCCTCGCGCTGGCCTCGGCGGGCCTCTTCGGGGTGTTCCTCTTCCTCACGTACTACCTGCAGGCCACGCTGGGCTACTCGCCCATCACCACGGGCCTGGCGTTCCTGCCGATGATCGGCGCCATCATGCTCACGGCCACCACGAGCACGGCGCTCATCCTCCCGCGCACGGGTCCGCGCCTCCCCGTGACCCTCGGCATGGTGCTCGGGATGATCGGCCTGCTGCTGTTCACGCAGATCGGCGTGGACACCGCGTATGTCACGCACGTCCTGCCCGGCCTGCTCGTGACCGGGCTCGGGCTCGGGCTGGTGTTCGCCTGCTGCTTCGAGGTGGGCACCATGGGGGTGGAGGCCAACGACTCCGGCGTGGCCTCGGCCATGGTCAACACCACGCAGCAGGTGGGCGGGTCCATCGGCACCGCGCTGCTCAGCACCATCTTCGCCAGCGCGGTCACCGGCTTCGTGGTCGCGAGCTCCGACCCCGAGTCGCCGGCCACGCAGGCGGCCGCGCAGGTGGACGGCTACGCCACGGCGTTCTGGTGGGCCGCGGGCATCTTCCTGCTGTCAGCGGTGGTCTGCGGGCTGCTCATGACCCGCGACCTTCCGGAACACGATCCGGACGCACCCCGGGTGGCCGCCTAGGCGACCACCCGGAGGCGATCCGGAGAGCGATCAGCCGGGGGTGTCCCCGGAGTCGGTGGTGCCGGTGCCGTCGTCCATGGTGCCGTCGTCCATCGAACCGTCGTCCATGGTGTCGTCGGTCGCGGCGCCACCGCCAGCC
>CAIYRJ010000364.1 GCA_903928615.1 uncultured Actinomycetes bacterium
CCGATGATCGACCAGAGGAGCCCGGCGAGCGCCCCCGCCAGCACGACCCAGCCGGAGGGCACCGTGATGCTGGGGGCGAGGAGGCCCACGAACGCGCCGACGTAGGCGGCACCTTCCGCACGGACATCAAGCGGGCCGCGCGGAGCGACCATCATCCCGATCACGATCGCGACGATCGAGACCGTGACCAGTGCCGGGATGCCCATCTCGCGGCAGAGCAGCAGCGAGAACGTCGTCGCGGCGGCGGCGGCGGCGATGTCGGCCACCCGCGGGCGCGGCACGGATACCGAGTCGCTCACCGCCACCGCCGCGCCGATGACCGCGAGGAACACCGCGATGATGACCACGGCGAGCGGCAGCGGTTCCGCGCCCAGCACGAAGGCGAAGACATACATCGCCACGAGCGCCGCCAGCGTGAGGGCCGCGAGGGCGTAGGTCCAGAGGGTGCGCCTCACCCGGTGATGATCTCAGGAATCGCGGCGAGGGTCGTGATGACGTCCGGACCGCGTTCGGTGCCCGCGCGGTCGAGCAGCAGGGCCCTGAGGCCGGCGGCGCGGGCGCCGTCGTAGTCCTCCGCGCGCCGGTCGCCCTCGTGCAGGGCACGCGAGGGATGCACGCCGGCCGCGGTGGTGGCGTGCAGGAAGATCGCCGGGTCGGGCTTGGCCGCCCCCACGGGCGCGCTCACGGCGATCACCGCGAAGCGGTCGGCCACGCCGAGGGCGGCGAGGTGGTCGGGCAGCGCGCAATCCCAGTTGCTCACCACGCCGAGCCGGATACCGCACGCCTCGAGGGCATCCATGGCGCCGAGGGCGTCGTCGTGCAGCCGGAACCTCAGCGATGCCACGAGCATCCGCGTGGCCTCCGGGGCGGGCGGCGCGCCCGGCCCGAGGGCATCCGCGAGCACCTGCCCGCACTCCGCGCGCAGGGCATCGAGGCCCGCGCGATCGCGCGCCACGTGCATGCGCGAGCGGTAGTGGGCGATCTCGCGGTCAAGGGCCTCCTCCACGGCGCGCGCGCTGAATGCGTATCCCTCCGCGGCCAGCCGGCCGCGGAGCACCGGGCCGGGAGGGTCCATCGCCACGAGGGTGCCGAAGGCGTCGAGCAGCACGAGATCGGGCGGTGAGGGCGCCATTGCAGGGCAGGGTAAGGGGCAACCGGGGCGAAGGGACCGCTTGCGGGGCGGTCCTATACTCGGCGGCCGTGCCCGCTGCTGCCGCCATGACGACCAACTCCGCCACGCGCCCGTCCCGCATGCCCCGATCGGCGCGCATCGCCCTCATCGCCGCAGGCGTGGTGGTGGTCGCGTGGATCCCGTCGTTCATCGCCACCGCCTACGCGGAGGAGCCGGCGTCGGACTACCTGGCGAATCCCGCCGAGGGATGGGCGTTCCTCTGGGAGGCAGTGACGGCCTCGCGCAACCCGCGCCTCGGCACCGCCGATGCCGCGATGGAGCAGGCATCGCAGGTGTGGGCCGGGGCTCCCGCGGTGGCCTCGGATGTGTCGCTGAAGACGATCCCGGACGAGTGGGCGGTGCCCGTGCCCCCGGGCGGCACCGCGCCCGCGCCCGCGCGCGCCGAGGCACGGCCCGATGACGAGCTCAACTGGGTGGTGTCCGGGCGGGTGATGGGCGGTCCCGAGCAGGTGATCGGCCTGCTCGACTACCGCACCGGCCGCGTGGAGTGGGACATCCGCCCGCTCGC
>CAIYRJ010000365.1 GCA_903928615.1 uncultured Actinomycetes bacterium
GCGCTCGTGATGCCGAGGTCCTTGGCCACGTTCTGCGCGATGGCCTGCTTGCCGGGCCGCCACATCACCACCGACTTCGCGAGATCCTGGTCGTTGGCATCACCCACCTGCCCCACGCGGTAACCGGCGGTCTCCACCTTGGGCGCCACGCGGTCGGCGGCGGCACCGGTGACGCCGCTGGCGTTGAGCACCGCCACCGTGTACGCGGCGCGATCCTGGATGGCCGGCGGGTTCTCGGGCACAACGGCATCGGGATCCGCCCCGAGGGGGCTGTTCGCGGGCTTGGTCATCGACGCGGTGTCTGCTGCGCTGGTCGACGTGCCATCGCCGCGGATCACGAACCACCAGCCGGCGAAGCCACCGACCACGATGATGGCCAGCACCCCGGCGATGATGCCGATGGTGGCGCCATTGCCGGTGCTGCTCGGCATCGGGAGGCCGCCCTGCGAGATGCCCTCGCGGCCCGACAGGGCCTGCGTGCGATCGCTCGCCACCGGGGCCGAGTTGCCGAGGCCGTGCTGCGCCCGCGCCTGGAGGCCATCGATGATGGTCTTGCGCCGCCACGCGACGAGCAACAGCCCGAGCGCCCCGAAGAGCGACACGAACATCACGATTGTCGCGGAGATCATGATCCAGTCGGATGACATCAGGCGCCTTCCCCGGGGACCGGCGGCGCGTCACCGCCGGTGACGACGGGCGTCGTCGAACTGGATCCTGCCGAATCCGCCGGCGTCGTGGCGCTGTCGCCGAACATCGTCGTGAGGGTGACCGCCTTCAGGCCCTTCGCCTTGAGCCCTGAGATCATCGACGGCAGGGCATCCGCGGTGGTGGCGATGGCATGGAGGACCACGATCGATCCCTTCTTCGAGGCGCTCACCACGCGCTGGGTGAGGGTGGCGACATCGGGCTTCTCGTAGTCGGATGGGTCGACATCCCACATGACGATCCACCGGTATCCCAGCTTGCCGGCGGCCTGCTCGATGCCGGTGCTGAGCGCCCCGTACGGTGGCCGGTAGAAGGGCACGCTCGACACGCCGAGGAAGCGATCGGTGGCCGCGTTGTTCGACAGGTCGGTCATGGCCTCCGCCTCACTGCTGGTGGTGCTCGTGCGATGCCCCCAGCCATGGCTGCAGAGGGTGATCACGCCATCGGCCACCGCAGCCTGCACCTTCTTCGCGAGCGCCTCGGACCAGGTCTTCACGTTGATCCCGTTGAGGCAGAACGTGCCGCCCGACTTCGTGCGCCTCAGGACGTCGATGATGCGCGAGACACCGGCCTCGTCGAGGCCGTCGTCGAACACCAGGGCCACATAGGGCTTCTTCGTGGCGACCGAGCGCACCACCTCGGCGCGGCCCGGGCCGGGCTCGGGCGGAAGCAGGAACACCCCGGAGCGCGCCGTCTTGCCGGAGTCATCCCGCACCTCGACGTAGCCGGGGATGGAGCCTGCGCGGGTTGCGCGGGCAACCGCCGGGGGCACCGGCAACGCCTTGGCGGCGGCGGTCCACGAACCGGTCACCGGCGGGGCAGCCTTGGGGGTGGCCACCAGGCGCATCTGCAGGCCGTCGCCGCCCGCGGCGGTGACGGCGATGGTTGACTCCTTCGGGGCGGGCAGTTGTGGCTTCGGGGGCGTGGCGAACACCTGCAGGGCTGGGGCGTCGGCCGTGGCCTCGGATGCCTGCGAGCCACCGCTGTCGCGCGCCGACCAGGCGACCGCGCCGACGACGGCGATGACCGCCACCAGCACCACGAGGAATGCATTGCGGCGGCGGCGGCGCAACTGCCGGGCGCGGTTGCCGTCAGGCGGCCGCCGGCCGCGGCCGGACGAGCGCGATGAGTCGCGTGGGCTCACGGGGGGCGATGGTAGCGCCCGTGCCCGGCGCCCCCGGGTCGCGGCTAGTCTTGGTCACATGCACGAATGGACCGGACTCTCACGGGGACGCGCGCTCGCCGTCGCCACCGCCCGCGACCCGCGGGAGTTCCCCGTGGGCCTCTTCCATCGCGACCCGGTGCCGCCGCCCAACCAGGGCCCCGGCGCCTTCATGTGGTTCGCCGATGACGCCGAGGCGGCCGACTTCATGGTGGAGGTGGTGCCGCGCCTGCTGCTCGACCCCGACAGCTGGCCCGACTTCGACGAGCTGGTGGCCACCACGCGCGAGGTCGTGGAGGGCGTGCCGGGCGGATCCATCGGCCCGATGGACGCCCTGCGCGAGCTCGCCCCCCACTGGGGCGGGCGGGCGCACTTCGTGTGGTGGGGAACCTTCGACGAGCTCCCGACGGGATCGAGCGACTTCGGGCGCCTGGTGCGCCTTCAGTACCTCGAGTACGAGGATGATCCGGAGCAGGAACGTGACATCCCCGACGACGAGCTCGATGCCCTCGTGAGGTTCCTGAGGGTCTACCCCGACTAGGGGCGGAGCGCGCCGGCCACGCCGGCGCCGAAGTCATCCACGGCCGCATCCGCGGCATCGGCGTCGGGGGCATCCCCGATGCGCCGGATGATCTCGCTGGCGATCACCACGCCGTCGGCGATCCCGCCGATCTGCTCGGCCTGGTCGGGCGTGCGCACGCCGAAGCCCACCACGACCGGAACGGGGATGTGCCTGCGCGCGCGATCCACGAGCGCCCGCAGGCGGTCGTCCATGGTCATCTCGCCGCCCGTCACCCCGGTGACGGCGACCAGGTACACGAAGCCCTCCGCGCTCTCACCGATCTCGGCCATGCGGGCGTCGTCCGTGGTGGGCGCCGCGAGGGCGATGAGCGCCACCCCGGCAGCACGGGCGGCCTCCCGCACCTCGGTGGCCTCATCCACCGGGAGGTCGGGGATGATGATGCCGGCCACGCCCTTGTCGGCCGCGGCGCCGAGGAACTCGCTCGCGCCCTGCGCGATGACCGTGTTGAAGTAGGTCATCACCACCACGGGCGGCCCGTCGCGCAGGTCGTCGGCGATGTCCAGCACGTCCGAGGGCCGGGTGCCGGCGTCGAGCGCGGCCTGCCCCGCCGCCTGGATGGTCGGGCCGTCCGCCAGCGGGTCGGAGAACGGGATGCCCAGTTCGATGATGTCGGCGTGCTGCGCGAGGATCTGCGCATGGCGCCGGCTGGCATCGATGTCCGGGTAGCCGCCCATCACGTAGGGCACGAAGAGCGGGCGCCCGGCGTCGCGGAACACCTGCTCCAGGCGCTCGGCGCCCGACTCAGGCACTGGCGTCGATCCCCAGCGCCGCGCCCGCCTGGTCGACGTCCTTGTCGCCGCGACCCGACAGGCACACCAGCACCGGGCCGGCCGCGCGCAGGCTCGCCGCCCCATCGCGCACGTGAGCGAGCGCATGGGCCGTCTCGAGCGCCGGGATGAGGCCCTCCATGCGCGAGCACTCGAGGAACGCCGAGAGCGCCGCCTCATCGGTGGCGTTCACGTAGCTGACGCGACCGATGTCGCGCAGGTGCGAGTGCTCCGGTCCCACGCCCGGGTAGTCGAGCCCGGCCGACACCGAGTGCGCCTCGGCCACCTGGCCGTCGGGGTCCTGCAGCAGGTACGAGTACGAGCCGTGCAGCACTCCGGGCCGCCCCTGCGCCAGCGATGCGCCATGGCGACCCGACGGGCCCTCGCCGCCGGCCTCCACGCCCACGAGCGCCACGTCGGCGTCATCGAGGAAGCCGCGGAAGATGCCGATGGCATTCGAGCCGCCACCCACGCAGGCGACCACGCTGCCCGGAAGGCGCCCGGTCTCCTCGAGCATCTGGGCCCGTGACTCGATGCCGATGACCGACTGCAGGTCGGCCACGATCTCGGGGTACGGCGCGGGTCCCACGGCGGAACCGATGATGTAGTGCGTGGTGTCCACGTTGGTCACCCAGTCGCGGATCGCCTCGCTGGTGGCGTCCTTCAGCGTGCCACTGCCGGAATCGACCGGGTGCACCTCGGCGCCCAGCATGCGCATGCGGATCACGTTGAGGCGCTGGCGCTGCATGTCGGTGCGCCCCATGTACACGCGGCAGCCAAGCCCCACGAGGGCCGAGGCGGTCGCAGTGGCCACGCCGTGCTGGCCCGCGCCGGTCTCGGCGATGATGCGCTGCTTGCCCATGCGCTTCGCCAGCAGCACCTGGCCGAGCGCGTTGTTGATCTTGTGCGCGCCGGTGTGGCAGAGATCCTCGCGCTTGAACCACAGGCCGTCGTCGATGCCCCAGGCCTCCTCGAGGCGGCGGGCGCGGTAGAGCGGCGTGGGGCGGCCGACGTAGTGGCCCAGCAGCACGCCGAGCTCGCTCAGGTAATCGGGGTCGTCGCGGTAGCGCTCGTATGCCTCGGTGAGCTCGTCGAGCGCCCCGATGACCGTCTCCGGCACGTACCGGCCCCCGTAGGGCCCGAACCTCATGTTCACGCTCATGCCGCCTCCTCCATGGCTGCCGCGCGGGCTGCATCGGCGAACGCCCGCACGCGACCTGCATCCTTGCGCCCCACGACGTCTCCCTCCACCCCGCTGGACACGTCGAGGACGAATGGCCGCACGCGGCGCACCGCATCGCCCACCACCTCGGGGGTGAGCCCGCCGGCCAGCGCGAAGGGCCGCTGCGGACGATGGCGCTCGAGCAGCGTCCAGTCGGCGCGCACGCCCGTGCCCCCGTGGGACCCGGGCACCGCGGCGTCGAAGAGCACCAGGTCGCAGTCGAGCCGCTCGGCGCCCTCGATGGACGAGGCGTCCTCGAGCGGCATCGCGACAGTGACGGGCACGCCGGCCGCATCGGCGACAGCGGCGAGATCGGCCACGGCGTGCAGCTGCACCCGCGTGAGCGCGCAGGTGTCCACGGCGCGGGCGACCGCGTCGGGTGCCGGGTCGACGAACACGCCCACGCGCTCCACGCCGTCCGGGACCTCGCGCATCACGGCGATCGCGCGGTCGGGGTCGAGGGCCCGCGGCCCGTGCGGCGTGAGGACGGCGCCGACCGCCCACGCCCCCGCGAGGACGCAGGGCTCCACGTCCGCGGGATGGGTGACCCCGCAGAACTTGATGCGCTGATCGGGCAACACGTGCTGCAGAGTAGTCCGCCCGGGGCCGGGGCCGCGGTACACTCCCCCGGATGCCCTGCGTTCCGTGCACCACAGCGACGAGGAGACTCGACGATGGCGAGCCTTCCCAACATCCGTCGCCACGCCAGGCGGACCTCGCCGTCCGCCCTGGTCGCCCCTGAGCGCGACCGGCCGGACGTCCAGCGCCTCGAGGCCCACGGCCTCACCTGGCTGAACATCGAGGAGCCCACGGACGCCGAGACGGCGTGGCTCGCCGAGCACCAGGACTTCCACCCCCTCGATCTCGAGGATGTCCTCTCGCGCCGTCGCCAGCGCTCGAAGATCGACGAGTACGACGACTACGTGTTCCTGGTGCTGCACTTCCCGCGCTTCGACAAGCGCACGGGGCGCCTGCAGGCCACCGAGCTCAACGTGTTCATCGGCCCCGGGCTGCTCATCACCATCCCCAAGGAGCCGCTCAAGCCCATCTCGGCGCTCTGGTCACGGTGCGAGCAGCGCGACGACGCGCGATTCGACTTCATGTCGAAGGGCTCGGGCTTCCTGCTCTACGAGATCGTCGACCAGATGTTCGACTACTGCTTCCCGATCCTCGACAAGATCGGCTTCAAGCTCGACACGCTGGAAGACGCCATCTTCGAGGGCCAGAGCAACGAGCTGGTACGCGATATCTCCAACGTCAAGCAGGAGATCATCAACTACCGCAAGATCATCAAGCCGCAGCGGCCCACGCTGCGCATGCTCGAGCGCGCCGTGCAGCGCTACGCCCCCGACGACCTCGAGATCTACTTCGACGACATCGTCGACAAGAACGAGCGCATCTGGGACTCCCTCGAGAACTACAAGGAGGTGGCCGACGCGCTCGAGGCCACCAACGAATCGGTCATCACCCACCGCCTCAACGCGATGCTGGCGCTGCTCACCATCATCTCGGCGGTCATCCTGCCGCTCACGCTCATCACGGGCTTCTACGGCATGAACATCGACGGCCTGCCCTTCGCGCGCAACGGCATGGCCTCGTTCATCATGCTGCTCGTGGTGATGGTGGTGCTGGCCGGCGGCGTGCTCTGGTACTTCCGCAGGCGCAAGTGGCTCTAGGCGGTCCGACGGGACGGCAGATCATGTGGGCGCCGTGGAGAATGGCCTACGTGTCCGCCGAGAACGACCACGAATACGAGGGGCCCCGGTGCGTGTTCTGCGACCTGCCCGCCATGGGCGACGATGCGCGGGCGCTCATCCTCGCCCGCGGGGCGCACTGCTTCGTCATCCTCAATGCCTACCCGTACGCATCGGGGCACCTGATGGTCGTCCCCTACGCGCACCTCGATCGCCTCACCGACCTGGCGCCCGAGGCCGTGGTTGAGATGATGGACCTCGCCCGTACCGCCCAGCAGGTGCTGCAGGGGGCACTGAAGCCACACGGCTTCAACCTCGGCATGAACCAGGGGGCGGCCGCGGGAGCCGGCATCGAGGCGCACCTGCACCTTCACCTTGTGCCCCGGTGGTCCGGGGACACCAACTTCATGCCCGTGACCGGAGATGTGCGCGTGATGCCCCAGAGCCTCGAGGAGACCTACGCCCTGCTGAAGCCGGGGTTCCCCGCATGACGCTGCTGCCGGAGGTCTTCAAGGCGTACGACATCCGCGGCCTGTACGGCGACGAGATCGACGAGGAGGGCGCCGAGCGCGTGGGCCGCGCCTTCGTGGCGGTCACCGGCGCGTCGCGCGTGGCCGTGGGGCACGACGTGCGGCTGTCGTCCCCCGGCATCAGCGCCGCGTTCATCCGCGGCGCGCTCTCGGCCGGCGCCGACGTGACGGCCCTCGGGCTGGCCGCCACCGAGATGGTCTACTTCGCGGTGGACGAGGGCGGCTACGACGCCGGGGCCGTCATCACCGCCAGCCACAACCCGCCGGCCTACACCGGGGCCAAGATGGTCTCGGCGGGGGCACTTCCCCTCTCGGGCGACACCGGCATATCGGAGATCGGTCGCCTCGCCATGGCCGGCGAGCCCGGCCCCGCGGCGGCGCCGGGCAGCGAGTCGGTGGACGACGGCCTGCTCGGGCGGTTCGTGGACCGCTGCATGCAGTTCGTCGACCCCTCCGCCATCACCGGGCTCAAGGTGGTGCTCGACGCCGCCAACGGGATGGCCGGCGTGTACCTGCCCCCGGTGCTCGAGCGCATCTCCATCGACGCCGTGCCGTGCTTCCTCGACCCCGATGGGCGCTTCCCCCACCACGAGCCGAACCCGCTTCTCGAGGAGAACCGCGCGTTCATCGAGGGGGCCGTGGTGGAGAACGGCGCCGACCTCGGCATCGCCTGGGACGGTGACGCCGACCGCTGCTTCTTCATCGACGAGAAGGGCGGGTTCGTGGCGGGCGACTTCCTCACCGCGCTCCTCGCCCGCCACATCCTCGGGCAGGTCGGCCCGTCGACGGTGGTGTACGACCTGCGCGCATCATGGGCCGTGCGCGACGCCATCGTCGAGGCCGGTGGAACGCCGGACGAGTTCCGCGTGGGCCACGCCTTCATCAAGCGCCGAATGCGCGAGGTGGACGCCGTGTTCGCCGGCGAGGTGAGCGGCCACTACTACTTCCGCGACTTCTCGTATGCCGACTCGGGGCTCATCCCCGCGCTCATGGTGATGGAGATCGTGGCCACCTCGGGCCGCCCGCTTTCGGAGATGGTGGCGGCGCTGCGCGAGCGGTACCACATCTCCGGGGAGATCAACTCCACGGTCGCCGATGCCGGGGCGGCGATCGACCGCCTTCGGGCACGCTACGCAGACGGCCGGCAGGCCGAGGTCGACGGCTTGTCCGTGGCCTATGACGACTGGCACTTCAACGTGCGCCCCTCGAATACCGAACCGCTCCTACGCCTTAACCTCGAATCCCTCGTCTCCGAGGCGGACATGGAGCGCAAGCGGGACGAGGTGCTTGCGATCATCAGGGAGGGCTGAGATGGCCGAGATCGAGATCGACGGCGAGCGCTATCGCCTCACGGTGGACCACGACCTGTGCATGGGCACGCGGGTGTGCATCGCGCGCCTGCCGGGCGTGTTCACGGTGGATGACGACACCAACCTCTCCAGCGCGAGCGACGACGTGCTCGACCCGTCGCTGGCGGATGCCGTGCGCGAGGCCGTGGACGACTGCCCGCAGGAGGCCATCCGCCTGGAGAAGCTGGGCTGAGCACGCCCGGGGCGGCATCGCCGGACGTGGTGATCCGCGCCCGGGCCATCGAGGTGCGCTACCAGCGCGGCGGCACGCTCGCGGTGAGCGGCGTGAACCTCGACCTCCGCGCCGGCGCGGGCCTGCTGGTCACCGGCGACCGCGGGTCGGGCAAGTCGAGCGTGCTGCGCGCCGTGCTGGGCCTGGCCGGCCCCGGCGGGGACATCACGGTGCTCGGCGCACCGGCGGGTGATCCCCCCACGCTGCGCCGCATCGGGTGGGCGCCGCAGGCGTGGCCCTTCGCGTTCGGCCTGAAGGGGCGCGACGTGGTGCGCATGGTGGCCGAACTGGGCGGGCACGGGTCTGCCGAGGCCGACCGCGCGATCGACGAGATGGCGGTGGAGGCCCCCGACGCCCGCGTGGAGGCCCTCGAGATGGAGGACGTGCGCCGCATCTGCATGGCCTGCGCGATCATGGGCGAGCCCGACCTGCTCGTGCTCGACGACCCGTGGGAGTTCCCCGAGACGACCGATGCCATCCGCCGCGCCATGGCGCGCGGTGCAGCGGTGCTCGCGGCGTCGTCGGACCCCGGCGGGCTCGCCGGGCTGCTCGGCGCGGGCATCCACCTCGTGGAGGGGAGCCCGGGATGAACCCGACCCTCGTAATCGGCCGCATCGAGGCCCGCGGCATCAGCCGTCGGCGGTGGTTCCTCGCGATGCTGGTGCTCGGCGCGGGCGTCATCATCGCCGGCGCGGTGCTGGCCGCCAACCGCACCGACCTCGCTGCGCTCGACACCATGCGCTCGTGGACCGCGGCCGTCTACCTGGTGGGCGGCCTGCTTGTGGCCGCCACGCTGGGCGCCAGCACGGTGAACCGCGATGCCGACGGGGGCTGGGTGGGCCTGCAGGTGGCCACGGGCACGCCCAGGGCCACCGTGGCGCTCGCGCGGATCGCGGGTCGGCTGGCGATCCTCATCGCGGTGTTCGTCATCTGGATGGCCATCGCCGCGATCTGCTCGGCGGCAATCGGCCAGGGCGGCGACGGCGCGCTGTTCGTCCACGGCCTGGCGATGCTCGAGAACATGGTGCTGGTGCTGGTGACCGCCGCGCTCTGCAGCGTGGCGCTCGGCCCCGTGGCATCTGGGATCGTGGCGATCTTCTTCTACGTCTCGTGCCTCTCGCTCGTCAATCTCATGGCGGCGTCGAACGACGGCGTGATCGGCACCGCCTGGAGCGGGCTCATCTCGGGCCTCTACTACCTCTTCCCGCGCGCCATCACCTCGCCCATGCTGAGCGACATGCAGGGGCGCGGCGCGGCCGGCGTGGCCGGCGCGCAGTTGGAGATCAACCAGAACATCGTGTTCGTACCCGCGTCGTCGTGGCTCACGGTGCTCTGGACGCTCCTCTGGTGCGCGGTGATCGCCGTGGCGGCGGCGCTGTCATTCCGCCGCCGGGCCCTCTCGTAGCGCCCGCGGGGCGCGAGTCCGACTAGGCCGAGACGGCCTCGCGGGCCACGCGCCCGTAGGTGGTGTTGCGCTCCACGGGCGTGCGCCCGCCACCGCGGATGAGATCGCCGATGCGCTCACGGGTGAGGCCGAGGGGCGTCTGGACGGTGGTGGCATGCGCCACGCGCTCCTCCACGAGCGTCCCGGACAGGTCGTCCAGGCCGAAGCGAAGGCCCTCCTGCGTGATGTCCTCCTCGAGCATGACCCAGTGACCCTTGATGTGGGGCACGTTGTCGAGCACGAGGCGCGAGAGCGCGATGGTGCGCAGCTTCTCGTCGCGCGATGGGCCGGGCAGGTACGAGAAGTCGGTGTTGCCGGGCAGGAAGGGCAGCGGGATGAATGCCTGGAACCGGGCGGGGCTGCCCGCGGCGATGCCCTCGTCCTGCAGCCCGCGCAGGCGGATCATGTGGTCCACCTTCTCCTCGGGCGTCTCGAAGTGCCCGAAGAGCAGCGTGGCGTTGGTGGGCAGTCCCAGGGCATGGGCGTCGCGGTGGACGTCCAGCCACACCTCGGCGGGCACCTTGCGGTCGGCGATGATCTTGCGCACGCGCGGGCTGAACACCTCGGCGCCACCGCCCGGCATGCTGTCGTGCCCGGCGGCGATGAGGCGCTCCAGGGCCTCGCGCGGCGTGACCTTCGCCATGCGCGCGACGAACTCCACCTCGACAGCCGTGAGGGCCGTGAGCGACACGTGCGGCAGCGCGGCCTTGAGCTCGCGGAAGAGATCCTCGTAGTACTCGAGCGTGTACTCCTTGGTCATCCCGCCCACGATGTGGAGCTCGGTGATGCCGAGGTCAGAGATCTGCTGCGCGCGGTCCACGAGCTGGTCGACCGAGTAGGCATATGCCCGCGGGTCGTGGTCGGTCCACACGGCGAACGCGCAGAACCCGCACCCCACCACGCAGATATTCGTGGGGTTGAGGTAGCCGTTGACGTTGTAGGTGACCTCGTCGCCGTGCATCCGGCGGGCGACGGTCTCGGCGGCGGCCCCGAGGTCGTCCAGCGGGGCCTGCTCGTAGAGGGCCACGGCCTCGTCGGCGCTGATGCGCTCGCCCTCCGCGGCCTTGGAGAGGATGGCGTCGATCATGGGCCCGATGGTAGCGCCGGTTCGCGCTACCTTTGCCGAGTGCAGCCGTTCGCGCTGAAGGAATGGGCAACCGTCATCGCCGCCATGCTGGCGGGCGACCAGGTGGTGATGCTGCGAAAGGGTGGCATCGGCGAGAAGCGGTTCGACGTGCCCCATCGCGAGTTCCTGCTGCTGCCCACCCATGTGCACCAGCGCCCCGAGCTGCTGGCGCCCGAAGTGGCCGAGCGGTGGCCCGATCTGTTGGCCGTCACCGAGGAGCCGGCACGGGTGGGCATCACCGCCTGGTGCGAGGTGGCCGACGTGCACGAGGTGAGCGAGCAGGCCGAGCTCGACGCCCTCGCCCCGTTCCATGTGCTCGGCCCCGACTATGCGGGGGCGCGCCTGCGCTGGCGCCCGAAGCACCCGCTGCTGGTGATCGTGCCGCGCGTGCACCGCGTGGCCCCTCCCCTCCCCCTTGATGTCTCGGCCGACATGCGCGGCTGCCGCAGCTGGGTGGAGGTGCCCCTGCAGATGCCGGCGGCCGACCCGGTGCTGGATGACGCGCGGTTCGCCGAGGTGCGCGCGCAGGTGGGCGCGGCCCTCGCCGCCGCCCGTCCGGAGTCGCCTCACGGCGCCCCGGCGCTGGGCTAGCCTGCAACCGTGCCGTACGCGGACGACTTCGATTCAGTGCTCGCCGAGCTCGCGCCCGACTGGGCATCGCTCGAGTGCTACCTCACCGTTGACGACCCCCTTCGCCTCGCCGAGGCCCGGGTGGCCCTCGCACGCGCCAACGGGCGCCCGGTGCGCGAGGACGCCGACCACGACTTCGCGATCACCGTGGCCAACACGCATGGCCGCGGAGCGCGCGCCGGCGTGGTGCGCTCGGCACTGCGCACGCTCGACGACCGCGGGGTGACCGGCCGCATCTGGATGGGCGCGGCCTACGACTCCCTGCGTCCCGCCCCCGCGCACCGGTACGGGCCCTAGGCATGTACCGCGACGAGGACGACCTGCAGCTGCTCGCCGAGGTGGCGGGCGTGCTCGACCAGGTGGTGATGGACGCGGGCCTGTCATCGGGCTCGTACCTGCTGCTGCGCTCGCTCGCGCGCGAGCCCGACGGCCGGCCCATGACCGCGCTCGCCGAGGAGTTCGGCGCGGACCCCGACGAGATCGCCGCCGCCGCGAAGTCGCTGTCGGTTGCGGGGCTGGTGGACGTGGAGGGCACCGGCGTGGTGGCCACTGCCGTGGGCCGGCAGGCCGCGGAGGAGATCGACGCCAAGGGCAATGAGGCGATTCGCGAGTACGTGCTGGAGCGCCCGCACTCGGCCACCATCTACGGCCTCGTGGCATCGATGCAGGCCGGGCGCTTCACCGTTGAGGACCTCATCGAGTTCCTGATGGAGGACGAGGACGCCGAGGACTGACCCCGGCGCGGCGCGCGGTGTCGGATGCGTCGGGGGGCATGCGTAACCTCACTGCCCATGCGCTATCGGGAGATCCCCGGCACCGGAATCCGCGTGTCGGAAGTGGCGTTCGGCGCCGAGCCGTTCGCCATCGGCTGGTGGGGTGACGACGGGGACGACGAGGCCCAGCACCTGCTGCACGCCGCCCTCGACCGGGGCATCACGCTCTTCGACGCCTCCGACCGCGACGGCGAGGGCCGGGTGCAGCAGGTGCTGGGCCGCGCCTTCGCCGGGCGCCGCGACCGCGTGGTGCTGGCAACTCGCGTGGGCTACGCCTGGCAGGACGCCGAGCCGCGCAAGCCCGGACGCCCGATGCCCCAGGACTTCCGCCCCGATGCCATCCGCGCGGCCGTGCGTGCCAGCGCCGAGCGCATGGGAGGCATGATCGACATCTGCGAGCTGCACCATCCCCCGCGCCGCGCACTGGCCGACGACGCCCTGGCGCAGGCCATGGACGAACTGGTGGCCGAGGGCACCGTGCGCGCGTTCGGGGTGGCCATCCCGGCCGGTGCCCGGCCCGGGGATGGCCGTCGGCTCATCCGGCAGAAGCGCTTCCCCGTGCTCGATGTGGAGCTGGGCATGCTCGGGCACGACCCCGGGGCGGAGATCGCCGGGCTCGCGCAGGCCGCCGGGTCATGCGTGATCGCCCGCGGGGCCCACTGCCGCGGCCTGCTGGAGGGCAAGTACTCGCGCGAGACCACCTTCCCGCCGGGTGACCCACGCGCCGACATCACCCGCGAGTGGCTCGAGGAGGGCCTTCGCCGCGTAGGCACCCTCGACTTCCTGCACGCCGCCGGGCGGCCGTGGAGCCTCGGGCAGGCGGCGATCCTCTGGGTGCTCTCGCGGCCGGGCGTGGCATCGGTGGTCACCCCCATCCATTCCGAGGAGCAACTCGACGAGTTCGCGCGCGCCATCGACCTGCCCCCGCTGTCGGATGACGACCTCGCGCGCATTGAGGCGCTCATCGAGTCGGACTTCCAGCCCGAGCCGGAAGCGGAGGCCGGGGATACGGAGCCCGCGGAAGCGGACGCTGCGGACGCGGAGGCCGGGGACGCGGAGGCCGGGGACGCGGAGGCGGTGGGGGCTACTGCAGCGGCGTGACGTGGGCGCGGGCCATCTCGTCCGCGGCCTCCACGATGCCGGGCATGGCCTCGGCGAGCATCTTACCGAGTGACGCCCCGAGCCCCGCGGCATCGGCTGCGCGCTCCACCTCGATCAGCGCCTGCAGGAGCGCGGGGTCGAGGGAGTCCTGGCGCTCCACGAGGGGCTCGGTGAGCCCGGCGAACGTGGCGTAGGCCGCGTGGGCGCGCTCCTGGATGGCCGCGGCCTCGTCGAGGTCGATGAGCGAGGCGATGATTCGGCGGGGGTCCTCGCGCCAGGTGGCCAGGTCGTCGGCGGCCGCAGCGGCGCGCCCGAGCGCCTCGACCGCTGCCGGCATGTCGCCGACCCACCCCGCCATGGCGTCGGCAGGGGCGCGGAATGCGCGGAGTGCCGCGGCGTCGACGGCGTCGTCGACCAGCTCCGCGGCGAGCCCGGCCTGCGCGACGTCGCGGAACCGGGTGAGCGACGGCTCGGGGTCGAGGGCGTCATCGAGGCAGAGGAACGCCGGGCCCTCGAGCGCCACCAGCCACGCGCGCCCGCCTGCGCCCGGGCGCACCGCCCGCAGCCCCAGCATGGGCACGCCCGCCACGCCCACGGCGGCCTCGCGCGCGGCCATCATGTCGCCCTCCATACGGGCGATGTCGAGGTCCCCGCTCATCGCGGTGCCCTTCCGGGGCGGGCGTACACTCGGCCGCGATGAACGCCCCCGCCAAGCGCACCGCCACGGGCCCGCATCCCGCGCCCGCCGCGCCGTCGGCCGCGGAACTCGCGCAGGTGCTGCCCGAGGCCCTGGAGAGTCGCAATCGCGTGACGCTCGAGGCCACCGGCCGCGATGCAGGCGTTCTGCTCATCCTCTTCGACGTCGATGACGCCGGTCACGTGGTGCTCACCAAGCGATCGCAGTTCGTGGCCACTCACAAGGGCGAGATCTCGCTGCCCGGCGGCAAGTTCGAGCCCGAGGACGTCGACCTGCTCGGATCGGCCCTGAGGGAGACCGAGGAGGAGATCGCCGTGCCGCGATCGTCCCTCACCGTGCTCGGGCCGCTCGATGACGTGCACACGATGGCGAGCGGGTTCACCGTGAGTCCCTGGGTGGCCCATCACGCGGGCGGGCGCCCGGTGATGACCCCGGAGGAAAGCGAGATCGCGCGCATCCTCGAGGTGCCGCTGGCAGACGTGCTGGCCGCCGATCGCCTCATCCCCGAGCCACCGACCATCGAGACGCTTCGCTACCCGCTGATGGGCGAGGACGTCTGGGGACTCACCGCGCGCATTCTCCGCACGTTCAGTGACGTGGTGCACCGGATCGCCGGGCAGGGCGCGCGACGCTAGGACCGGCCGCGGCCGCGGAGCTCGAGCGACGGCCTCGGCGGAAGGTCGGCCTCGTCGGTGGGCCCGCCGGCGCCGTCGATCGCCAGGCGCTCGAGGCGCGCGATCTGGGCGTCCAGCTCGGGGATGCGGGAGTGCCCCTCGGGCAGCGCGGCGCGGTAGGCGACCACGCGATCGCGGATCTGCAGCGCAAAGTGCGGCGTGGCCGCGCCCACGAGGCGCGCCAGCTCGTCCTCGGAGGGGATGCCGTAGTCGTGCTCCATGATCGTCATGGGGCGATCGTACAAGTAGGGTGGGCGCATGACCTCCTCTCTCCGCACCTCGGCCGCGATCGCCGCGGCCGTCGCCATGGGAGTCGCAGGCGCGGCGGGTGCTGCCCAGGCGGCCATCGACCGCCCCGCGCCGACGCGCCTCGCGAATCCCGATGCCACCGCCACGCAGCTGCTCAACCGGTTCTTCGGGGCGCTCGCAGCCGACAACGAGGTGAAGCTCGGGGCGTTGCTCTCCCCGGCATGGATGATCCAGCGGGCCAACGGCACGTGGGCCACGCGCGCGCAGTACCTGGCGGCCATGCCCGACGTGCGCCAGTACCAGATCGTCGACGTGATGGCGCTGTACGCCATGCCCACCCTGGTGGTGCGATCGCGCACCGCCACGCAGGAGGTGAGCGCCAGCGGGGCCACCGTGACATCGCGCCTCGCACCCCGGTTCTCGACCTTCACCTGGCAGGACGGGCGGTGGCGCATGACGTCGCACGCCAACTTCAACCCGCCGGACTGACCGGGCCCCACGGGGGACCGCCCTCGGCGCGTCCCCACTGGCCACGCCCGGCCTGCATCGCCTCGCGCTCAAGGCGAGCGAAGAGCGCCTTGTGCAGGGTGTTCGGCGGAAACGGGAACTGCTCCGCGGCGCCGAGCTGCACGAGGCGGGCATTCACCATGACGTCTCCCACGTAGACGTAGGCCAGTAGGCGACCGTGGGCGTCGCGTTCCTCGACGTCGCTCACCAGCCGCACCACGCGCCCCTGCACCATGCGGCGGTTCATGTCCGCTGCCCGCGCCGCGAAGCGCTCCACCGGCTTCCGGGGGTGGTGCAGCTCGGGCGTGTCGATGCCGATGTACCGGACGGTGCCGACTCCGGCCACCACGATGGTGTCGCCGTCGAGCACCCGCGCCACCCGCCCGGACCGCGTGCCCTGTTCGCCAGAGGACCCGCACCCAGCGGTGAAAAGTGTGGCGATCATGGCTCCACATGCGAGAATCCGCACCCCCAGACCGCGCGAAGAGGCCATCCTCTCGGCTAGCATGGAGGCTGCGCCGCAGTCGAAGGAGAGGCCGGTTGGGCCAGAGGGATGACGATAAGCTGGTGCGGCAGCTCTCGCTCGTCGCATTCCTGATGGCGCAACAGCGCCCCGTTACCGCCGAGGAGATCCACGAGGCGGTGGAGGGCTACGGCGGCATGAGCGAGCAGGCGTTCCTGCGCCGCTTCTACTCGGATCGCTCCGAGCTCGAGGGCGTGGGCCTCAAGCTGGCGGTGGAGCGCCCGAGCGACGACCCATTCCAGGGCGACCTCTACGCCATGCCGCCCGAGAACTACTACCTGCCGCCCATCGAGTTCGACGAGGCCGAGCTCAGCGCCCTGCACACCAGCCTCTACCTGCTCGAGGGCCAGTTCGCGTACGCCGAGCCCCTGCGGCTCGCGCTGCAGCACCTCACGCTCGGCCGCCCGAGCCCGCTCGACGACCACGCGGCGCGCACCGTGGCCGTGAACCTGCTGGGCAGTCGCCACACGTCCGAGGTGTCGAGCCACCTCATCAAGATCGAGTCGGCGATCAGCCGCCGCAAGACCATCCGGTTCCGCTACTACTCGATCGGCCGCGACGACCTGGGCGACCGCGAGGTGGACCCCTACAGCTTGCTCTACATGGCGGGCAACTGGTACCTGGTGGGCTACGCGCATGACCGCGAGGACCTCCGGTGCTTCCGCCTCTCGCGCATCCAGGGGCGCATCACCTTCAAGACGCGTGCCGAGCATGACTTCCCGCCGCCCAGCGAGGTGGACCTCTCCCGCTACCGCGACCGCGCGCCGTGGCAGCTGGCCGACCCCGTGGGCACGGCGGTGATCGAGCTCTCCCCCACCATCGCGTGGTGGGTGGACCAGATGTTCGGGAACCAGGGCGAGTACGAGGAGCGCGCCGACGGGTCGGCCCTGTTCCGCACCGAGTACGGCGGCGAGCGCGAGATCGTCTCGTGGGTGCTGGGCCTGGGCGCCGAGGCCGAGGTGCTGGAGCCCCCGGCGCTGCGCGACGCCGCCGTGGCCGCGCTCGAGCTGCTGCGCACCCGCCACTCCACCAAGCCGCGCCGCCGTGCCAAGCCGCTGCCCCGCGTGGCGGAGCCTGCGCCGTCTGAGGACGCCGACGACCCGTCCGAGCGCGTGGTGCCCGTGGAGCGCATCTCGCGCCTGCTCGCGCTGATGACGCGCCTGCTCGCGGCCTGCGGGCGCTCGTATGAGGCCGAGGTGCCGTGCTCGGCACTGCGCAGCGAGCTCAACCTCACGC
>CAIYRJ010000366.1 GCA_903928615.1 uncultured Actinomycetes bacterium
CCGAGCTGGTGCAGCGCCTCATCGAGAAGCGGCGTCCACCCCTCAAGCCGATCGTCGGCGGCATGGCGCGCCCCATCTGGATCATCGGCGGGCTCCCCCTGCGTGCGCAGGATGCCGCGATGAAGCGGGTCGTGCGCCGCATGACCCGCGCCGGCGGTGCCTAGGCGGCCACCGACTTCCGCACGCCGGCCACGTCGAGGTCGGCGCCCAGCACCTGATACCCCTTGTCGAGCCGGGCCAGCACGACCATGGCCTCGCCCGATCCATCCGGACCCGTGACGAAGCAATCGACGGTCACCTGGCCGGGACCCTTCCCCGTCGGCGGCGGGCTCGGGATGGTCACCTTCACCGGGGCGCCGATCATGTCGTGCACCGCGCGGTTGTTCATGAGGAATTCCTCGGCCACCGGGCCCGGCTGGGTGTGCCGGCGCCGCTCAAGCAACCAGAGCACGAGCACGCCCATGATGAAGAGGTAGGCCATGATCCCGGCCGCCAGGCCCTCGGAGTAGGCGAACCCGGTGCGCGCCAGGATGAGCGCCACGATGGCGTAGAGCGCGAAGAAGATGATCCCGACGATCACGATCGCCCGGGCCAGGCCCCCCGCCAGCAACCTGCGCACCATCACTCGCCTCCCGTCCACTGCTCGGCCAGCCTGCCGAGAGTCGAACGGTATCGCGCCACCGACTCCTCCCGGCCCAGCAACGCGAGGCTCTCGTAGATGCCGGTGGAGATCGTCTGGCCCGTCACCGCGATGCGCTGCGGCTCGAGGAACTGCCGCGCAGTGAGCCCCTGGATGTGCAGCTGGTCCGACAGGGCGTCCTTGATGTTGTCGACGGTGAAATCGTCGAGAACCTCGATGCGCCCGAGCCCACCCCCGATGCACTGGATCGACGTCTTGACGTCCTCCTCCAGAGCCGCCAGGGCCTCGGGCTCGAACTCCAGCGGCCGGTACAGCCAGCCGGCCAGGCGGTCGTACTCGCTGAGCCGGCTCATCTTGCGCTGCACCAGCGGGGCGGTGCGGCGCGCGAGGTCGGGGGCGTCATCGGCCTTGCCCTCGAAGTAGCCCGTGGAAGCCAGCCAGTCGACCAGCGCGTCGGCGAACTCCTGCTCGTCCATGGCGCGCAGGTAGCGACCGCTCATCACCTCGAGCTTCTTCATGTCGAACACCGCGGGGCTCTTGCTCACCCGCGAGACGTCGAACTTCTCAATGAGCTCGTCCATCGTGAACGTGGTGGTCTTGTCGTCGTACGACCAGCCCAGCAGCACCAGGGCGTTGCGCACCGGCTGGGGCAGGAAGCCATCCGCCTCGAGCTCCTCCACCGACGCCGCGCCGTGGCGCTTGCTGAGGCGCTTCTTGTCGGTGCCGAGGATGAGCGGCACGTGGGCGTACTGCGGCGGCTCGCCGCCCAGCGCGCGGATCACCAGCATCTGCTTGGGGGTGTTGCTGATGTGGTCCTCGCCGCGGATCACCCGGGTGATGTCCATGAGCATGTCGTCCACGGCGGCCGCGAGGTTGTAGGTGGGCGAGCCGTCGGAGCGGGCCACCACGAAGTCCTCGATCTGCGCGTGGTCGAAGGTGACCGTCCCCCGGATCATGTCCTCGATCACCGTCTCGCCGGGGAGTGGCACCGCGAAGCGCCATACCGGCGTGCGGCCCTCGGCCTCGAAGGCCGCGATCTCCTCGGGGGTGTGGTCGCGCCTGCCGCGCACCACCGGGGCCTGCTTGTTGGCCCGGGCCTCCGCACGCATGGCGTCGAGTTCCTCCGCGGTCTCCCACGCGGCGTACACCGCGCCGGCGGCCTTCAGCTTCTCGATGCACTCGCGGTAGAGGTCGTCGCGCTCGCTCTGGCGGTACGGGCCCTCGTCCCAGTCGAGGCCCATCCACTGCATCACGCGCAGGATCTCCGCCTCGCTCTCGGGGGTGGAGCGCTCGCGGTCGGTGTCCTCCAGGCGCAGGATGAAGGTGCCATCCGCGTGGCGGGCGGCCAGCCAGTTGAACAGCGCGGTGCGCGCGCCGCCAACATGGAGCGATCCGGTCGGGCTGGGCGCGAACCTCACGCGCAGCGGGCGGTCATCGGCGGTATCCATGTGATGCACGCGCGGCAGGATAGCCGCACGGCGGGGCCCCGCCGCGGCGTATGCATAGGATGGACGACATGAGATTCGGAGCGCATGTGTCCAGCAGCGGCGGCATCAGCAACGCCATCGACAGGGGCCAGGCCATCGGCTGCGACACCCTGCAGGTGTTCACGCACAACCCCCGCACGTGGAAGCCCATCAACCACAAGCCCGAGGAGATCGCGGCGTTCCGCGAGAAGGCGGCCGAGGCCGACATGGGCCCGCTCGTGAGCCACGGGCTCTACCTGATGAACCTCGGCGCCCCCGACAAGGAGGTGCCCACCGGCCCGCCGGCCAAGGGCATCACCCGCAACATCTACCGGTCGTCGATCGAGAGCCTCAAGCAGCACCTGGAGATCGGCGAGGCGCTGGGGCTCGAGGGCATCGTGCTGCACGTGGGGTCGAGCAAGGGCAGCACCACCGATGAGGCCATCGCGCGCATCGGGGCGGGCATCGGCGAGGCCCTCGACGCCGTGCCGGGCACCTGCTCCATCTACCTCGAGAACACCGCGGGCGCCGGCGACACCATCGGGCGCACCTTCGAGCAGCTTCGCGCCGTGGCCGACGCCGCCGGGCACGAGGACCGCGTGGGCTTCTGCCTCGACACCCAGCACATGTTCGCGTCGGGCTTCCCCATCCACGAGGAGGGCGGTATCGACCGGGTGCTCGACGACTTCGACTCCATCGTCGGCATCGACCGCCTCAAGTGCCTGCACCTCAACGACAGCAAGACCGAGTTCGGCAGCAACCGCGACCGCCACGAGAACCTCGGCGAGGGGCTGATCGGCGAGGAGGGCTTCCGGCGCATCCTGGGCCACCCCGCCCTCCAGGGCCTGCCGGTGATCCTGGAGGTGCCCGGCGAGGAGGGCGAGGGGCCCGATGCGATCAACATGGAGCGCGCCAGGCGCCTCCATGAGGAGGGCCTGGCGCTGCGCTCCTAGCGCTGCCTAGCCGTTGCTGAGCTGCAGGCGGAAGGTCAGCGTGCCCTGGCGGCCCTGCTCGCCGGGGAACGACAGGTTGATCTTGTAGGACGACCCGGTGAGCTGGGTCGACTTGATGACCATCGAGCCGAGGTCGCCGCCCGAGATGGTGGCGAAGCCCTGGATGAGGGTGGAGCCCGACGGCGGGGTGATCGTGACGGTCTGCGAGCCGTCGAAGCCCTTGGTCACGAGCTTCGAGATCGACACCTTGCCGCCGCCGTTCGAGAGGTAGAAGTACGAGCTAGCCGGGCCGCCGAGCTTGGCGTTCGGCACGGCCTTCTGCACGTACATCACGCCGGCGGTGACGCCCGTGACGTTCTTCACCGGCATGGTCTGCACGGTGGTGCTGCCGGCGAATGCACCGCCGACCATGAGCCCGCCGGCGACGAGCGCGGCAGTCGACGTTGCGATGAGCTTGTTCATCGGCACTCCTGGAATGGGGATCTGAGGTGCGGAAACGCTAGCCCCGGCCGGGGACGACGCGGGGCGGGGCGGGTGCGCCCGATGTGCGACGGGGCGCTCTTCCCCACCGGATGGCTCCCCCTGCGTCGCCGAGAAATCGCCGGGTGAGCGTCTAGGCTGCCGGGCACACGCGGGTGTAGCTCAACGGTAGAGCAGGAGCCTTCCAAGCTTCTGATGACGGTTCGATTCCGTTCACCCGCTCTTCTGTCTCTATGCGCGTGAGCGTGCGGTCGCCTGGCGGCGGCATGAGCGGACGCTACCGGTGGCATGAGAGAGGTGCTGTTCAGCGCCTTGGGCGTGCGCGGCACCTGACTGGTCCTTGATGGCGCGAGGTGCAACTACGCTTCTCCTGCTTCTGCACGCACACAAGGACTCCCCATGCGCCTTCGCACCACCGCCATCCTCGCCACCGCCGCCGCAGCGGCGACGTCGATCCTTCTCCTCGCAGGATGCGGAGGCAGCGCGTCCGAGGCCAGCTCGTCCACGGCGACGTCCACGACCGCGATACGCAAGCTTGGGAGCTCACAGAGAGGGAACCAGCCGGCCTGCGCCCCGAACTGCCAGGGCGCGGACCTCGTCGGCGCGAACCTCTCCTACGCGTACCTCCCCAGCACGAACCTCTCCGGCGCGGAGCTCTCCGGCGCGAACCTCACCGGCGCGAACCTCACCGGGGCATTCCTCAGCGCGGACCTCGGGGGCGCGAACCTCTCCGGCGCGAACCTCACCGGCGCGGAGCTCGCCGGCGCGAACCTCACCGGCGCGAACCTCACCAGGGCAAAGCTCACCGAAGCGATATTGC
>CAIYRJ010000367.1 GCA_903928615.1 uncultured Actinomycetes bacterium
CGTCGTGTGTGCGACGGCGGCGCTCACACCGTCGCGCGTACCCAGGTGGAATGCCGACACCCGCTCGCCGTACTCGGCGGTCTCCAGCGCGCCGCACGGGCCCGGGCCTGCGGGGTCGGTGAACCCGCAGGCGCCCTGCTGCTCGTCGAGCAGGCCGCCGATCTCGGCGTGTGTGGTGGGGATGACGAAGCGATCGATCGACTTCGCCAGGCCCAGCAGGCGGTACATCTCCTCCACCTCGTGGGCGGTCATGCCCACGGCCTCGGCCAGTGCCGGGTCGGGCTGGCCGCCCACCGTCTTGGTGCGCATGTACGAGCGCATTGCCGCCAGGCGCTTCAGCGTGTCGCGAATGACCGTCTCATCGCCGGCCGACAGCAGGTTGGCCAGGAATTGCACGGGAATGCGCAGGTCGTCGATGGCGGGAAAGACATCGTCGGGGTCGGCCTCGGCGCCCTCGCCCTCGATCATGTTCATCACCGGCGAGAGCGGCGGCACGTACCAGACCATGGGCAGCGTGCGGTACTCGGGGTGCAGCGGCAGGGCCACCCGGTGCTTCATGGCCAGCTTCCAGATGGGCGAGCGCACCGCGGCGTCCACCCAGTCCTCCGGAATGCCGGCGGCCAGGGCGTCCGCCCGCACCTGGGGGTCCTCGGGGTCGAGGAACACCTCGAGCTGGGCATCGAGCAGGTCGTGCTCGTCGGGCGTCGCCGCCGCGGCCTCGACCTTGTCGGCGTCGTACAGCACCACGCCCACGTACCGGATGCGCCCCACGCAGGTCTCACTGCAGATGGTGGTCATGCCGGCCTCGAGGCGTGGGTAGCACAGGGTGCACTTCTCGGCCTTGCCGCTCTCCCAGTTGAAGTAGACCTTCTTGTAAGGGCAGCTGCTCACGCACATGCGCCAGCCGCGGCAGGCGTCCTGGTCGACCAGCACGATGCCGTCCTCGTCGCGCTTGTACATGGCGCCCGAGGGGCACGAGGCCACGCACGACGGGTTGAGGCAGTGCTCGCAGCTGCGCGGCAGGTACATCATGAAGACCTGCTCATACTCCATGCGCACGGCCTCCTCGAGGCCCTGCATGTTGGGGTCCTGCGGCCCGTTGGTGGGCCCGCCGGCGAGGTCGTCCTCCCAGTTCGGGCCCCACTCGATGCTCATGTCCTGCCCGGTCACCTGCGAGATGGGGCGTGCCACCGGCTGGTGCTTCTGCGGGCCGGCGTCGAACAGGTCGCCATACCGGTAGGTGAAGGGCTCGTAGTAGTCCCCGAGCTCGGGCAGGTCGGGGTTGAAGAAGATGTTCGCCAGGCGCCGGGCGCGAGGGCCGGAGCGCAGGCGCAGCGTGCCGCCGCGGGTGAGCTCCCACCCGCCGCGCCAGCGGTCCTGGTCCTCCCACCGCTTGGGGTAGCCCTGGCCAGGCTTGGTTTCGACGTCGTTGAACCACATGTACTCGGCGCCCGAGCGGTTGGTCCACACGTTCTTGCAGGTGACGCTGCAGGTGTGGCACCCGATGCACTTGTCGAGGTTCATCACCATGCCCATCTGGGCCTTGACGCGCATCAGTACGTGACCTCCGTGCGGCGGCGGCGGATGACCGTCAGCTCGTCGCGTTGCGTTCCGGTGGGGCCGTAGTAGTTGAAGCCCCATGACAACTGCGCGTACCCGCCGATCATGTGCGTCGGCTTCATGGTGATGCGCGTGAGCGAGTTGTGCGTGCCGCCGCGCTGGCCCGAAACCTCCGAAATCGGCACGTTGATGTGACGATCCTGCGCGTGGTACATGACCGACGTCCCCGTGGGGATCCGGTGCGACACCACAGCGCGGCAGGCCACCACGCCGTTCCGGTTGTAGGCCTCCACCCAGTCGTTGTCCTCCACGCCGATGTCCTTGGCGTCGTCGGGCGACATCCAGATGACCGGGCCACCCCGGAACAGGGTGAGCATGTGCAGGTTGTCCTGGTAGGTCGAGTGGATCGACCACTTCGAGTGCGGGGTGAGGTACCGCAGGGTCACCTCGGCACCGCCGTCGCCGATCTCCTGGTTGCCCAGGTGCCGTGCCATGTTCAGCGGCGGCCGGTATGCCGGCAGGCCCTCGCCGTAGTCGAGCATCCACGGGTGGTCCTGGTAGAAGGTCTGGCGGCCGGTAAGGGTGCGGAACGGCACGTCGCGGTCGATGTTGATGGTGAACGGCGAGTACCGGCGCTCGCGGCTCTCCATGCCCGACCACTCGGCCGAGCACATGACCTTCCGGGGCTGGATGCCCACCTCGCCGTAGGTAATGCGCGCGTCGGCGTGCTCCTCGGCCAGGTCGGTGAGCGGCAGGCCCACCCGCTTCTGCAGGTGCTCGAAGCCCAGCACCCCCACGCGCCCGTTGGTGACGCCGGAGAAGGCCAGGATGGTCTCGCAGGCCTGGTCGGCGCGCTCCATGATGGGCCGGCCGGCCGTGGGGCCCTCCCGCACCAGACCGTGGCGCTCGCCCAGGTCGGCCTCCTCCACGTCGGGCGACCACGAGGTGCCCTTGAACCCGGTGCCGGCCTTCACCGACAGCGGGCCGAGCGAACCCATCTTGGCCCGGATGGCGCCGTAGTCGCGCTCCACCACGGCCAGCGTGGGCATGGTGCGGCCCGGCTCGGGCGCGCACTCGCCCTTGGTCCAGTCGAGCAGCGGGGCGCCCACCTGGGCCAGTTCGCCGGGGGTGTCGTGCATCAGCGGCACGGCCACGATGTCCTTGCGCACGCCCAGGTGCTTCCCGCCCATCGTCGAGAACGCGTCGGCGATGCGCATGAAGATGTCCCAGTCGGTGCGGGTCTCCCACGGCGGGTCGATGGCCGGCGCGAAGGAGTGCACGAACGGGTGCAGGTCGGTGGTCGAGATGTCGTCCTTCTCGTACCAGGTGGCCGCCGGCAGCACGATGTCGCTGTGCAGGCACGTGCCGTTCATGCGGAAGTCGAGCGTGACCAGCAGGTCCAACTTGCCGCGCACGGGCTCATCGCGCCACACGACGTCCTGCGGGCGCTGGTCCTCGGGGGTCTCGTCGGTGCGGATGACCGCCGTGGTCACGCCCAGCAGGTGCTCGAGGAAGAACTCGTGGCCCTTGCTCGACGAGCCCAGCAGGTTGCTGCGCCACACGGTCAGCACGCGGGGCCAGTTGGCGGGGTCGCCGGGATCCTCGGCGCTGAACTTCAGGTCGCGCGACTGCAGCTGCTCCACCACGTGGGCCACGGGCTCGATGCCCTTGTCCTCGGCCTCGCGGGTGAGGTCGACCGGGTTGCGGTCGAACGTGGGGTACGCGGGCAGCCAGCCCATGCGCGCCGCCTGCAGGTAGCAGTCGGCGAAGTGCTTGCCCTGCAGTGCGCCGTTGCCGGTGGGCGACGACATCTCGTCGGCGCCGAAGGCCTCGTAGCGGTACTGCTCGGTGGCCAGATACCAGAACGGGGTGGCCGGCTGCTGGCGCGGCGGGCGCGACCAGTCGAGGCCGAACGCCACCTGGCCGAACCCGGCGATGGGCCGCACCTTCTCCTGGCCGATGTAGTGCGCCCACCCGCCGCCGTTCACGCCCTGGCACCCGCACAGGAGCACCAAGCTGAGCATGGCCCGGTAGATCTGGTCGCTGTGGTACCAGTGGTTGGTACCGGCGCCCATCACGATCATCGAGCGGCCGCCCGTGACCTCGGCGTTGCGGGCGAACTCGCGGGCGATGCGCACCACCACGTCGGCGTCGACGCCGGTGAGTTCCTCCTGCCATGCCGGCGTGTACGGCTCGCTGTCGTCGTAGCCGGTGGGCCACTGGCCCGGCAGCCCCTCGCGGTGGATGCCCAGGTTGGCGGCCATGAGGTCGAACACCGTGGTCACCAGCTGACCACCGATGCGCCTGGCGGGCACGCCGCGGCGCATGGTGGTGCCGCCCTCGGTAGCGCCCTGGTCGAAGCGGGGAAGGTCGACCTCCACCAGTTCCTCGTGGCGTCCCAACAGCGTGAGCGCCGGGTCGAGGTCGCCAAGCGCCAGGTTCCACTTGCCCTCGTCGGCGTCACCCCAGCGGTGGCCGATGGCCCCATTGGGCACGACCGCCTCGCCCGTGGCGGCGTCAACCAGCACGGTCTTGGCGTCGGCGTTGGCCTGCGCGGCGGCCTCGCCCCCCAGGTCGGTGGCCCGCAGCATGCGGCCCGCCACATGGGCGGTTCCGTCACGGGGCTCGAGCACCACCAGGAAGGGCATGTCGGTGTACTTCTTCGCGTAGTCGCGGAAGTACGGCACCTCACGGTCGAGGTGGAACTCCTTCATGATCACGTGCGCCATGGCCATGGCCAGGGCGCCGTCGGTGCCCGGCTGCGCCGCCAGCCAGTGGTCGGCGAACTTGGTGTGGTCGCTGTAGTCGGGCGACACCACCACCGTCTTCTGGCCCTTGTACCGCGCCTCGGTCATGAAGTGCGCGTCGGGCGTGCGGGTCATGGGGATGTTCGATCCCCACATCACCAGGTAGCCGGCGTTGTACCAATCGGCCGATTCCGGCACGTCGGTCTGGTCACCCCACACCTGGGGCGATGCCGGTGGCAGGTCGGCGTACCAGTCGTAGAACGAGTTGCACACGCCGCCGATGAGCGAGTGGTACCGCGCACCGGCCGAGTACGAGGCCATGGACATCGCCGGGATGGGCGAGAAGCCCACGATGCGGTCGGGGCCGTGCTGCGCGATGGTGTGCACGTGGGCCGCGGCCACCATGTCGGCGGCCTCCTGCCAGGTGGCGCGCACGAAGCCGCCCTTGCCGCGCTGGCTCACGTACGACTCGCGCGTGGCGGGGTCGGACTGGATGCGCTCCCACGCCAGCACCGGGTCACCGGTCTCTGCCAGCGCCGCGCGGTAGGCGGTGAGCAGGGCGCCGCGCACGTAGGGGTAGCGAATGCGAAGCGGCGAGTACACGTACCACGAGAACGAGGCGCCGCGCGGGCACCCTCGGGGCTCGTAGTCGGGAACCTCGGCGCCGTTCTCGGGGTAGTCGGTCTGCTGGGTCTCCCACGTGACGATGCCGTCCTTCACGTGGACCTTCCACGAGCACGAGCCCGTGCAGTTCACGCCGTGGGTGGAGCGCACCACGCGGTCGTGCTTCCAGCGGTCGCGGTAGAACGACTCCCAGTTGCGGCTGCTCGGATCGGTGGCGCTCCACGCGCGCCCCGGTCCGTCGCCGATCTTCAGGAGGCCCCGTACCCCCACTCGCGCTCGTACACCGGCCACTGCGTCCCCCTGGGTCGAGGCAACCCCATAGTGGGGTTGTTCTGCCTTATGAGGGAATAACTACTCCCATTCTTTCCGCAGCGCCGTGGACGTATGTCCCTCAGCCGCCGATGCGGCTCATCGAACGCCCGTCGTACGACCACCCGGGCTGCCCGATGCGGTGGCCGGCGGGCTTGTGCGCAACGGCATCGGCCAGCACCGCGGCCAGGCCATCGTCGTCGGCGCCGGCCCGCATGGGCGTGCGCAGGTCGGCCTCGCCGGTGGCGAACAGGCAGGTGCGCAGCTGGCCATCGGCGGTGAGCCTGACGCGGTCGCACTGGGCGCAGAACGGCTCGGTGACCGACGACACGAACTGCACCTCGCCCCGGCCGTCGGCGAAGCGCCATGAGGTGGCGGGTGCCGACGGACGCTCGCGCGCGGCGGGCGCCAGCGGCCAGCGGGCATCCACCATGCGGCGCAGCTCGTCGCCCGGAATCACCTGCTCGGCCGTCCACGCGCCGTCGGCGTCGAGCGGCATCGACTCGATGAACCGCACCACGAACGGCCCGGTACGGGCCATCTCGGCCAACGGCAGCACGTCGAGTTCACCCAGCCCGCGCTGCAGCACGGCATTCACCTTGATGGGGCCCAGGTCGGCGTGGCGCGCACATGCGGCCAGGCCCTCGAGCACGCGGTCGAGGTCGCGGCGGCGGGTGATGGCCTCGAAGCGGTCGGGGTCGAGCGAGTCGACGCTCACGTTCACCCGGCGCAGGCCCGCCTGCACCAGGTCGTCGAGCCGGTCGGCCAGCAGCACGCCGTTGGTGGTCATCGACACCTCGCGGACGCCCGGTAGTGCGGCGATGTCGGCGACGATGCCCGCGAGGTCGGGGCGCATCAGCGGCTCGCCGCCGGTCACGCGCACGTCGCTCACGCCCCACCGCGCCATCACGCGCACCAGCCGCGCGATCTCCTCACGCGTGAGCACCTCGTCGCGGGGCAGCCAGCGAAGCCCCTCGGCCGGCATGCAATATCGGCACCGCAGGTTGCACCGGTCGGTCACCGACACCCGTGCCGAGCGCACCACCCTGCCGAATGCGTCTGCCATTATTCCGTGCACGAAGGGCAAAATACCTGAATCGACACGAAACGACGAAGGGACACCCCATGACCGACCGCGAGTGGATGGATGCACTGGCCGCCGAACTGGGCACGCCGGCTCCCACGCCCGAGCAACATGAGGCCATCCTGAACCTGGCCGGCGTGGCCGCCCACGCATCGCAGCGCACGGCCGCGCCGTCCACCGCGTGGATGGCCGCGAACTCGGGCCGCACCGTGGACGAGGTGCTGGCCATCGCCCGGCGCCTGGCCGGCGACGAGTGACCCCAGCGCCCCTGCACGAGGCGCTGGGCGCCGCGCGGGCACTGGCCCTGCGCCTGCCCGCGGAGGACGTCGCCCTGCGCGACCTGGTGGGCCGCGTGCTTGCGGCCGACGTGGCAGCGCGGTGCGACCTTCCCGCCGCCGACTGCTCGGCGATGGACGGCTGGGCCGTGCGGGCCGCCAACCTGCCCGGCCAGCTGACGGTGGTGGGCGAGTCGCGTGCGGGAGCGCCGTGGAGTGGCACGCTGGCGGGCGGCCAGGCGGTGCGCATCTCCACCGGCGCGCTGGTGCCCGACGGTGCCGACACCATCCTGCGGCTCGAAGAGGGCGAGGACGACGGCCGTGCCGTGCTCACCACCACCACGCCCGGCATGGGCCGCGACATCCGCTTCGCGGCAGAGGACCTGCGCCAGGGCCGCGTGGTGCTGGCCGCGGGCACGCGCATTGGCGCACGCCATGTGGGCATCGTGGCCGCGGCGGGGCACGCCGCGGTGCCGTGCCATGCCCGCGCACGGGTAGCCATCGTCGCCACCGGAAGCGAGCTGGTGCCACCCGGCGGCCCGGTGTCGCACGGCACGGTGTTCGACTCGAACCGGTACGCGCTGGCCGCGC
>CAIYRJ010000368.1 GCA_903928615.1 uncultured Actinomycetes bacterium
CCGGGTCCGCCGCCGCTCCGGCCTGCGAACATGCGCACCGTGACCACGAAGTCGGAACGCGCCGAGTGGGCGCGCCACGCCGAGGCCAGCATCAGCGCGGCGGGACTGCGCGCGGGCGGCGCCCGCAAGGCGGTCGTCGACCTGCTCGCCCAGCAGGACTGCTGCCTGAGCGCCCAGGAGATCCGCGACGCCCTCGCGGCCGAGGCCGGACCCACCCCCGGCATGGCCAGCGTGTACCGGGCCCTCGACACGCTCGCCGACCTGCACCTCGTCCACCGGGTCGACCTGGGCCAGGTGGCCAAGTACGAGCCCGCGCACCCCGGAGGCGATCACCATCACCACGCGGTGTGCCGCGAGTGCGGCGCGGTGGTGCCGATCGAGGACGACGACGTGGAGGCCGCCATCCACGCGATGGCCGACCGCCTGGCCTTCGACGTCGAGGGGCACGACATCACCCTGCGCGGTCGGTGCGCCCGCTGCGCGCGGTGACGTCTCGGGGCGTGGCCCGGCGCATCGCCGCGATCGCCCAGTAGCCTCGCGGGACATGGATTCCCCCGTACTCCCGTCGAAGGGCCGCACGCTGCGCGGCGCGCTGAAGCCCGACACGCAGGCGCCCCTGCTCTGGCGGCCGGCGATCGCCGTGGCGCTCGCCTCCACGCTGGCCGGATGGCTCACGTGGCTGGCGGGCTATCGCCCTCCGGAGATCGCGCGCGTCGTCGAGAGCAACTTCTTCCTCGGGGCGCACCTCGACTTCGAGTACCAGCTGCTCGTGGTGGCGAAGGTGCTGCCGGCCGTGTTCGTGGCGTGGTTCGTGATGATGGCCGCCACCTTCGTGCCGCGGAAGAAGAGCCTGCCGTCCGCGCTGATGGCCGGCGTCGCCATGCTGGCGACGCTGTTCCTCGCGTGGGGAGCGGTGAAGAGCCCATGGGCGGTCGGCGCCGTCATGGCCGTGGTGATCGCCATGGGTCCGCTCACCCGCCGCCACGGCGGGGCCGGCGCCGGGCTCGCCATGCTCGTGGCCGTCGCGTTCTTCTTCTTCGCGGTCATGGGCATCGCCAAGGACCTCGACCCCGAGGGCGTGCTGGTGCAGGCCGCCATCGGCACCGGCGCGGCCGTGGTGGTGCTGGTGGTCCTGTGGATCATCCGCCGCCTCACGGGCTTCGCCCTCATCCAGCAGCCACCCGCGAAGCCCAGGAGCACGGAGAAGCCACCACCGTTCTTCTCGGGCGGCCTCGCCATGCGGCAGGCGCTGTTGCTCGGCGCACTGCTCGGCACCACCGCCGGCCTCTGGGCCGCCACGAAGAACCACAACTACTTCTGGGTGATGGTGACCTTCTGGGCCATCACGCAGGCCACCCCCGATGCCACATTCGACCGCGGCATCAAGCGCGTGGTGGGCGTGATGGTGGGCTGCCTGCTCATCGGCGGCCTCGCCGTGGTGGCCCAGCCCGACGTGGTGGTCACCGTGGGCTTCGTCATGCTCTATGTCGGCGTCGTCTTCTGGGCGCGCAACTACACCGTGTACATCGCGTCGATCACGATGATGACGGTGGCCCTGCATGGCGACCTCGAGAACTACTCATTCGGGCACTGGGTGCTGCTGCGCCTGGCCGACACCGCCGTGGGCCTGGTGATCGGCTTCACCGCCTACTGGCTGGTCATCACCCTGCCGGAGATCCGCAGGGCGCGGAGGGAGGGCGCGCTCGCCCCGGGGGCCACGGCAGGAAGCGGGCCACCGCCCCCCGACGGCACCTAGGGCGCGAGGGCCTTCGTCGGCGCGTCGGATGCCGTCACGTGCCGCACCCCCCACGCGATGGCCACCGCCGCGACGGCCACGAGCGCCACCCCGATCGCCGAGGCCTCGATGCGCGCGGCATCGAGGCCCACGAGGTCGTTGCCCGCCGACACCAGCATCACCACGGCAGCGGACTCGAAGAACGCGTAGTAGGTGTAGTTCTTCTTCATGATCGCGAAGGCGGGCACGAGCAGCGCGAAGCCGATCAGGTAGAAGGCCCACTGCGGCAGCGGGATGAGCGACAGCGGGATGACGATGAGCAACCCCCCGATGGTGCCGATGAGCCGCTCCCTCCCCCGCTTTGTGTCGTCACCCTGCGCGACCGGCGGGATGACCACGATGAGGGTGAGCGCCACCCAGTAGCCATGCGGCATGCCCGTCGCGACGGCGATCGACGTGCCCGCCACGAAGAGGGCCGCCACGAGGGCCCCCGAGGTGGCCTCATGGCCCGCCCACTTCTCGTTTCCGGGCACCGTGGGCTTGGTGCCGAGCCGCTTGCCGAGCAGGACCCCGAGGGCGCTTCCGAGGACGGCGAAGAGCCCCGTGAGCAGCGCATCGCGGGTGCTCACGACCTCGGTGACCATCGCCGGCACCAGGCCGGCGTACAGGAGCGCGGACATGGCGCCCGATGGGAAGCCGATGCCCGCCGTGAGCCCCACGAAGCCCATCACGATCACCCATCCCCAGCCGTAGCCCACCATCGAGGTGACCACGGCGTAGGCGCCGATCAGGGGAACCATCCAGGCGGCGCGATGCCAGCCCGACCGCACGCATGCCGACACCGTCGCGACGATGCCCATCAGCGTGGCGGCGGCGGCGCCCGGACCGGCCACCACGTAGGCGATGACCATCGGCGCGATGAGCACGATGATGATGACTCCCACCACGCGCGCGATGCGCGCGCCGAGCGACATCCTAGTGGTGGTGCTCTCCGTGCCCATGGTCGTGATCATGCCCGATCACCGGACCACGCACGTGGGGAGCCCCGGGGCCGTGGTGGTGATCGTGCCCATGGTGGGGATCGATCACCACGGGGCCGGTGGCGTCGGAGATGACCACGCCGAAGGCCTGCGCCAGCGCATCGGCGGTGAGGGCCTCATCCGGGGGCCCGCACGCCACCACCCGCTCGGCCACGAGCAGCACCAGGTCGGCCCGCTGCGCCTCGCGCACGTCGTGCGTGGCCGTGACGATCACCGAGCCCCGCTCCCGTTCGGAGTCCATCACGGAGAGGTACCGCTCGCGGCTCGCGGCATCGAGCCCGGCCGTGGGCTCGTCGAGCAGCAGCACGTCGGCGCGTCGGCAGAGCGCCTGCGCGAGGTGCACTCGCTGGCACTGGCCGCCGGAGAGCGTGCCCAGCGGCTGGTCCGCGAGGTCGGTGATGCCCATGGCCGCCATGGCGTCATCCACCATGCCCTGGTCGTCCCTGCGCAGCCTGCCGGTGAG
Organism: uncultured Actinomycetes bacterium; assembly: GCA_903928615.1. Classification (GTDB taxonomy): domain Bacteria; phylum Actinomycetota; class Thermoleophilia; order Miltoncostaeales; family Miltoncostaeaceae; genus SYFI01. Next base: position 3,239 of record CAIYRJ010000368.1, read on the forward strand.
GCCCCGGGCGGGCCAGCGCCCCATGCACACCACGTCGCGCGAGCGGATGGGCAGCAGGAAGCCCTGCTCGTGCGACTGCGACAGGTACGACACGGTGGCGCGACCGCGCCCATCGCCCGGGATCACCGCGGCGCTGCCGGCGATGGGCGCGATGAGACCGGCGAGCGTCTTGAGCAGGGTGCTCTTGCCCGACCCGTTGGTGCCGATGACCGCCAGCCACTGACCGGCGTCCAGCGCCAGGTCGATGCCATCCACCACGGGGTGCCCTCCGTACCCCACCGAGAGCCCACGGCACGTGATCGTGGCGCTCACGATGCGTGCTCCGGGTGCGGCCGGCGCGATGGCACGAGCGCCTGCGCGATCGCCACGACGAAGAAGATGACCACGGCCGTGAGCACCACCGACGCCCCGGCGGCGAGGTCGTAGTGCCACGAGAGCAGCAGGCCGATGTAGGTGCTCGCGATGCCGATGGCTGCCGCCACGAGCATCATCGACCCCAATCGCCGGGTGATGAGCGCCGCTGCGCCCGCCGGGGCGAGCAGCATGCCGAACACCAGCAGGGCGCCCACCACGATGAACGAGGCCACCACCGTGATGGCGATCATCCCGAGCAGCACGGCCTCGATGAGCCCCACCCGGTAGCCCGCCACGCGGGCCTGGTCGGGGTCCATCGCCATCAGCAGCATGGGACGACGCAGCAGCCAGGCGAGCGCCACCACGACCACGGCCACGCCCGCCTGCCAGGCGATCTGCGTCCACGTGACGCCCAGCACCTCGCCGAAGAGGATGTCCGTGAGGCTTCCCGCGAAGTCATCGGATCGCGAGATGATCACCACCCCGAGGGCCAGCATGCCGACGAACAGCAGGCCGATCGCCACGTCGGACGACAGCCGGGTGCGCCGGCTGATCGTGGCCACGCCGCCCATCATCACCGCGGCTCCCGCCAGCGCGCCGATCACGGACGGTATGCCGATGAGCAGGGCCGCGGCGATGCCGGGCAGCACGCCGTGCGCGAGGGCGTCGCCCAGGAACGCCATGCCGCGCAGCACCGTGATGGTGCCCACCACGGCCGTGGCGATCGCGATGACGATCCCCGCCACCAGCGCGCGCTGCATGAACGCGCTCTGCACGAATGGGTCCCACAGGATGTCCAGCGGGTCAGCCCCCGGTGTTGGCGAGCGCCGACGAGATGCGGCGCGCGAGCTCCTGGATATACGTGGCGTACGTGCCGTCCGCCGGAACGGCCTCGGTGCCCAGCTCCACGAGCGTCGCGCCCGTCTGGTTGACGATCGCGTCGGCCACGGCGTTGGGCAGCCCGGTCTCGGTGAACACCACCCGCACCCCGGCCTTCTCCATGGCGTCCTCGAGTTCCTTCAGGTGGGCCGCCGACACCTGCCCCTGCGACGACAGCGACGGCGTCACCGCCCCCACGACGCCGAGGTCGTAGCGGTCGGCGAGGTATCCGAGCGACTCGTGCCCGGTCACGAGGTTGCGGGCGCTCTCGGGGATCTTCGCGAAGTCGGCGGCGATGCGGGCGTCGATGTCCTTGACCGCAGTGGCCGCGCGGGATCCCTGGGCCGAGATGTCGGCACCCGTCGCCTTCCTCACCGCGGCGGGAAGCGCCGCGAGCACCCTGCGCACCTGCGCGGGGTCGGTCCAGAAGTGGGGATCGCCGGCGCCGTGGTCGTGCGACTCCTCGCCCTCATGGCCGTGGTCGTCCTCCCCGGCGTGCGCGTCCTTTCCCGCCACCGCGCGCACCGCGATGTGGTCGGTCGCCGTGAACACCGGCACGCCATCCGCGCGCGCCTGCTGCACGGCCTCCTCGAGCCCCTGCTCCAGGCCCAGGCCGTTCTGCACGATCATGTCGGCCGACTGCAGGGCGGCCACATCCTTCGCCGACGGCCTCCACTCGTGGGGATCGCTGCCGTTGGGCATCACGACCTCCACCCTCGCCGCATCGCCCACCGCGTCGCGCACGATCGCCCCGAGCAGGGGCGTGGTCACCGCGATCACCGGAGCGTCCGGCGGCACGGTGGTGCCGGAATTCGCCGCCGTGGTGCCGCCCGCGCCGGACCCGCCGCAGGCGGAGAGCACCAGCGGGATGGCGGCCAGGAGCACGACGAGTAGTGCTGCGAGAAAGGGGTGGTTCCGAGGGCGGAGGCGTGTCATGCCCCCACCCTACACTAAATGAGAATGGTTCTCACCCTCAGGTTCACTCGCCGGCCGGGGGCCCTTCGGGGTCCCACCTGCGCAGGATCTCCTC
>CAIYRJ010000369.1 GCA_903928615.1 uncultured Actinomycetes bacterium
CAGGCGGCCTCGGCCGTGGGCCAGGGCGCGCTCTTCTCGCGGTACATCGAGGAGTTCGGGCGCCACGGCGTGGTGCCGGGGCAGGTGCTGCTCACCTCAGCCGACCTTGAGCACAGGGCGTCGTACCTGAACGCCCGCAACACGCTCGAGCGCCTGGTCGCTCTTGGCGCCGTCCCGGTGATCAACGAGAACGACACCACCGCCACCGACGAGCTCACCTTCGGGGACAACGACGTGCTCGCAGCCCAGGTGGCGATACTCATGCGCGCGCGCCTGCTGGTGCTGCTCACCGATCGCGATGGCCTCTACGGGCCGGGTGATGGCGCGCCGGTGCGCATCGACGCCGTGCCCGCGGGCACGGCGCTCGACGACATCGCGCTCGCCGACCTTCCGGGGTCGGGCCGGGGGCGGGGTGGCATCGCGAGCAAGCTCGCCGCCGTGGCCATGGCCACGGGCAGCGGCACCGAGTGCATCATCGCGAGCGGCGAGGATGATGGCGTGATCGCCGCGGCCGTGCGCGGCGAGGCCGTGGGCACCCGCTTCGCGCCGTCCGGCAGGTCCGAGGGGGCCTTCAAGATGTGGCTCCGCCATGCCAAGCCGGCCCAGGGGCGCGTGGTGGTGGATGCCGGGGCGGTGCGCGCGCTCATCGACAAGGGAACCTCACTGCTGCCGGTGGGCGTGGTGGCCTGCGACGGGGCGTTCCCGGCCGGCGAGGCCGTGCTGGTGGTGGGACCTGACGGCCGTGAGGTGGGCAAGGGCATCGCCGACCTCTCGGCGGAGGAGATCCGCGCCGTGCGGGGCATGCACTCCGAGGACGCGCTCGTGCTGCTGTCCGGTGGATCCGCCGAGGTGATCCACCGCGACCGCTTCGCGCCGTCGGTGCGATAGCGTGAACCGGCGATGACCACCACCCAGGCATCCCTCGACGAGCGCCTCGACGCGGCCCGCGCCGCAGGACGGGCGCTCGCGCGCATGTCCCCCGGCGCGAAGGTGCAGGTGCTCGAGGCCGTGGCGCAGGCGCTGATCGCCCGCTCGGAGGCCATCATCGCCATGAACGCCGAGGACCTGGCCGACGCCCGGCAGTCGAACGCGCCGGCGGCGATGGTGGACCGGCTGATGCTCGACCAGGCGCGCATCGAGGGCATGGCCGAGGCCATCCGCTCCGTGGCCGCGCTGCCGGATCCGGTCGGCACCATCACCGGGGGATGGCGCGTGCCCAACGGTCTGGAGATCGTGGAGACGCGCGTGCCGCTCGGCGTGATCGGGGTGATCTACGAGGGCCGGCCCAACGTCACCACTGACGCCGCCGCCCTGGCCCTCAAGAGCGGGAACGCCATCGTGCTGCGCGGAAGCCGCATCGCGGCCCGGTCGAACGAGGTGCTGGGCGAGGTGGTGGCGAGCGCCATCGCCGGCGCGGGCGTTCCCCCCGCCGCCGTGACCATGCTCGGCACGGATCGCGACGAGATGCTCCGTCTCATCCAGGCCGAGGGCAGGGTCGACCTGGTGATCCCCCGGGGTGGTGAGGACCTCAAGGCCTACCTGCAGCAGAACGCCCGCGTGCCGGTCATCTACGCGGCATCGGGCAACTGCCATGTCTACGTGGATGCCGACGCCGACCTCGACGACGCCCTGGCCATCGCCGTGAACGCCAAGGTGCAGCGCCCCGGCGTGTGCAACGC
>CAIYRJ010000370.1 GCA_903928615.1 uncultured Actinomycetes bacterium
CCACGCCGATGGCGGGTGCGCCGCGCACCACCATCGCCTTGATTGCGTCCACGACCTCGGGCCAGCTGGTGAACTCAGCGTGCACCACCTCGCCGGGCAAGCGCGTCTGGTCGAGCATGACCACGGCCCCATCGCGCAGGGCCAGGATGTCCTCGGGGGCGAGGCCGGGCGCGGGCGTGCTGCCGCGCTCCGACCCCGCCCCCGGGGCGATGCCGCTGGGGTCCGGGCTGGTGCTCAGGTGCCCTGGTCCCAGGAGGCCAGGTACTTCTGCTGCTCCTCGGTGAGCGCGTCGATCTCCACGCCCATCGAATAGAGCTTGAGCCGGGCGATCTCGGCGTCGATCTCCTCGGGCACGACGTACACCGTCTTCTCGAGCGAGGCCGCGTTCTGGGCCATGTACTCGGCCGAGAGCGCCTGGTTGGCGAAGCTCATGTCCATCACGGCGGCCGGGTGACCCTCGGCGGATGCCAGGTTGAGCAGCCGGCCCTCGGCGAGCAGGTACACCTTGCGACCGTTGCGCAGCGAGTACTCCTGCACGTACGGGCGCACCTCGCGCGAGCCGTCGGCGAGCTCGTCGAGGCCCGGGATGTCGATCTCCACGTTGAAGTGACCGGTGTTGGCGATGATCGCCCCGTCCTTCATGTGCTCGAAGTGCTCGCGGCGCAGCACGTGGATGTTGCCGGTGGCGGTGATGAAGACATCACCCTCCTTGGCGGCGTCGGCCACGGTCATCACGTCGAAGCCGTCCATCACGGCTTCGAGGGCGGCGAGCGGGTCGACCTCGATGACGATCACGTGGGCGCCCATGCCCTTCAGGCGCGAGGCCAGGCCGCGACCGCACCAGCCGTAGCCGCCCACCACGCACTTGCGGCCGGCGATGAGGATGTTCGTGGCGCGAAGCAGGCCGTCGAGCGTGCTCTGGCCGGTGCCGTAGCGGTTGTCGAACATGTGCTTGGTGTTCGCCTCGTTCACGGCGACCACGGGGAACGCCAGCTTGCCCTCGGCCTCGAGGGCCTTGAGGCGGATGACGCCCGTGGTGGTCTCCTCGGTGCCACCGATGATGCCGTCGAGCATCTCGCGGCGGTCGCCGTGGAGCACGCCGATCACGTCGGCGCCATCATCCATCGTGATCTGCGGCGCGTGATCGATGGCCGCGGTGAGGTGCGAGTAGTAGGTCTCCTCGTCCTCGCCCTTGATGGCGTAGGTGGAGATGCCGTAGTCCTGCACGAGCGACGCGGCGACGTCGTCCTGCGTGGACAGCGGGTTCGATGCCACCAGCACCACGTCAGCCCCGCCCGCCTTGAGCGTGCGGGCCAGGTTGGCGGTCTCGGTGGTCACGTGGAGGCAGGCGGAGATGCGCAGGCCATCGAGGGGACGCTCCCGCTCGAAGCGCTCGCGAATCTGGGCGAGCACGGGCATGTCGCGATCAGCCCACTCGATGCGCTGGCGACCGAGGTCGGCCAGGCCGAGATCGGCCACGTGATGGTTGACGGTTGTCGACACAGACGGGTTCCTTGTTCGCTGGGAAGCGCCGGGAGGGTACCAGCGCTTCCCCCGTCAACGCGCCCGGCACCGCGCCTGCGGGAGTGCACAGGGACGAAGCGCCCTCCCCGCACAACGAGCGGCTTCATGGCGCCACGGGGGCCATCGGCCCGCCCGCGGCCCCGGCACCGCTAGATGGAGCCGCTCTCCCCCGCCGCGAGCCGCTGGTTGCCGGTGGTGGCGAGCCCCTCCTTGAGGGTGCCGATGCTGTCGACCGGGTTGGGGTCGACCCGGCGCAGGCACGCGGCGTAGAGCGACACGTAGTCGCCGAGCATCACGAGGTCGATCACGCGGGCCAGGGGCGTCTCGCCCTCGCCCTCGATCGTGAGCACGCCGGTCACCTTCGACTGGATGATCTCCCGCGTCAGCGCCATGCGGCGCTCCACCTGGCGGTGCTGGCGCGGATCGCGCAGCATCACCACCTGCGCCTGGTCGCCGAAGTCGCCGGCGGCCTCCCAGCCCACGATCTCGTTGTGGTTCATCTCGGGCAGGGCCGCCCAGAACGCCGGCTGCTTGGCGTTCTCGTTGAACTGGCACTTCCAGCGGAAGGCCACGCCGGCCGTCACCTCGGCCCCGTAGATGACGGGCACCTTGTCGTGCAGGCGCCTGGCCACCTGCTTCGCGGGGTTCGCCTCGGTGGGGCGGTCGGGGCCGTAGGCGTCGATTGCCGCGCCGATGGCGTCGCGCGCGGCGTCGAGCTCATCGTCCTGCGGGGGGATCACC
>CAIYRJ010000371.1 GCA_903928615.1 uncultured Actinomycetes bacterium
CCGGCCGCGCAGGGCGGACACGCGCCGCAGGGGGCCGAGTTGGCCACCACCACCTCGTCGCCCTCGGCCACGCCGGTGACCCCCTCCCCCACCGACGCCACGACCCCGCAGGCCTCGTGCCCGAAGGGCGCGGGGTTGGGGGGCAGCGCCGGATGCCCGCCCTGGCGCATCATCTTGGCGTCGGTCGCGCAGGTGAGGGCACCGGTGACGCGCAGCACCACCTCCCCGGCGCCGGGCACGGGCACGGGCACCTCCTCGAGGCGCAGGTCGTCGGGGCCGTGCAGCACGAGGGCGCGCATGGCGGCCGACGGTACCAGCCGGGTACCCTGCGGCCCCATGTCCGAGCCCGGCACGAGCACCGTCCACGCCCGCTACCCCGACCACCTGCGTCAGCAGGTGGACGATTACCTCGAGGGGCTGTGGTTCAGCGTGCCCGATGCGCGCGAGGCCGAGGAGGCACGTGGCACCGAGGGACTGGTCGAGGCCATGCGCTACTCGCTGCTCGCCAAGGGCAAGCGCATCCGCCCCGTGCTGGCGCTCTCCACGGCCGAGGCCCTCGGGTGCGATCCGGCCGACCTCATGCCCTCCGCGGCGGCGATCGAGCTCGTCCACACCTACTCGCTCATCCACGACGACCTGCCCGCGATGGACGACGACGACCTGCGTCGCGGCGTGCCCACCTGCCACGTGGTGTACGGCGAGGACGTGGCGATCCTCGCGGGCGACGCCCTGTTCGCCGAGGCCATGCGGCTGGTGTGCGAGGAGCAGGGTGGGGGGCCCGCCGTGCAGGTGGGCATCCTGCGCGAGCTCAGCCGCGCCACGGGCGTGGCGGGGATGGTGGGCGGCCAGTACCTCGACCTCAAGGGCGCGGGCGCGGGCGGGCCGGACGCGCTCGCGGCGATGCACGCCCTCAAGACCGGGCGCCTGATGGCGGTGTCGGTGCACATCGCGCTGGTGCTGGCGCCCCCGCCGCCGGAGCAGGAGGCCATCTACCGGGCGTTCGCGCGCGAGGTGGGGCTGCTGTTCCAGATCGTCGACGACATCCTCGACGTTGCGGGGTCGGAGGCCGAGATGGGCAAGGCCGTGGGCGCGGACGAGCGCATGGGGAAGGTCACATACACGAGCCTCCATGGCATGGATCGCGCACGCGAGCTCGCCGCCGAGTCGCACGGTCGCGCCATGGACCTGCTGCACCAGCTGCAGGGCCCCGTGGACGACCTCGCGGCCATCGCCGACACCGCCTTCGCGAGGCAGAGCTAGTCCGCCACGCGCGCAGCCCGCGGGTCCGGGGCATGGCGCTGCGCCGGTGAGTGCATTAGCGTTCGGGCGTCCCTTCCGCACTTATCCCAGGAGCCCAGCGTGCCGCGACGACCGATTGCCCTTGAGCTCGGCATGGCCACGTACCTCGCGAAGAAGAAGCTGCTCCAGCGCAAGGAGCGCTTTCCCTTCACGCTCATGCTCGAGCCCCTCGAGCTGTGCAACCTCGCCTGCACCGGCTGCGGTCGCATCCAGGAGTACAAGGACGTCTTCCACAAGAGGCTGACCGTGGAGGAGTGCCTGCGCGTGGCCGACGAGTGCGGCGCGCCCATCGTGAACATCCCGGGCGGCGAGCCGCTGATCCACAAGCAGATCGACGAGATCGTGCACGGCATCATCGACCAGGGCCGGTTCGTGTACCTCTGCACCAACGGCATCCTGATGAACAAGGCCTTCGACCGCATCGAGCCCACCAAGCGCTTCGCCTTCGTGGTGCACATCGACGGCATGGAGTCGGTGCACGACCACGCCGTCGACCGCCAGGGCGTGTTCAAGAAGGCCACCGCGCACATGCGGGAGGCCATCGCGCGCGGGTACCGCGTGTGCACGAACACCACGATCTTCCGCGGAACACCCGCCGAGGAGTACGTCGAGCTCTTCACGTACCTCAAGGACATGGGCGTGGAGGGGTGCATCACCTCCCCGGGCTACGACTACGAGTCGGTCACCCATGAC
>CAIYRJ010000372.1 GCA_903928615.1 uncultured Actinomycetes bacterium
GCCGTACCAGCACTGCAGGAACTCCTCGCAGTTGGGCAGCATCACGCTCACCGACTCGCCGGGGAGCACGCCCCGGGCGATGAGGCCGTTCGCCACGCGGTTGGCGCGCGCGTTCATCTCGGCGTACGTCACCCACGCGCCATCGCCGTAGCGCAGGTAGGGGCGATCCCCGTGGGCCTCCGCCCGGTCGCGGAGGATCTCCGCGAGCACCCATGCCGAGGGGTCCTCCTCGGCGTACCAGGTGCTCCACTCGGCCCTCGCCGGGTCAGTCACGCGGCAGGAACTTCGAGGCGTCGATCCCGTGCTCGCTCATCAGGCGCGCGAAGGTGTCCTTCATCTCCTGCGGGTATTCCGGGAGGTCCTCGGTGGCCAGCACGTGCTCGGCGCGGGCGCGGATGTTCGGACCGAAGTCCCAGTCGGGGTCATCCATGAGGCGACGGATCTCCGACGCCGGGAACGACAGCGTGCCGGGGTCGCGACCGTGGCGCTCGGCCAGCTGCACGATCTCCTCGAAGCGGCCAGCCAGCGGTGCCTGCTCCTGGATCAGGCCCTTCTCGCGCAGCATCTCGGCGGTGGATGCCTGGCACTCGTAGGGCACTCCGAACGCGTTGTCGTGGTAGATGACGTCGAACTTCAGCCGCGGGCGCTGGCCCCCCGCCTTGGGGTCCTCTGCCGGATAGCCCACGGCGTGGCCCCAGGTGAACCGGTAGTGGGGCGGCAGCCCGAAGGCCTTCTCGATGCCACCGGGCTTGCGGCCGAAGGCGATCAGGATGCTGCCGACCCCCACGCCCACGCCCGCCGCCATGGCGTTGCCCACGGCCTGCCCGCTCTCGAAGCGCAGCAGCGCGTCGGTGCGCTCGGTCGGGAAGCTCATGAGGCGCGGGATGGTCTGCGTCATCGAGAACTCGTAGTTCCACCCGTGGTAGCGGGTGGCGGCGCCGCACAGCGCCAGGCCCGAGATGCCGTCGACGGCGCGGCCGTACCAGGCGTTGAGGTTGGTGAGCCACAGGATCAGGTGCGAGGACTGGTTGATGATCTGGACGTTGAACCCCGAGACGCACTCCTCCACCTCGTCCCAGAGCTCGCACTCATCGCGCCGCACCACGATGGCCTCGGTGCAGTTGATGTTCCCCTGGCATGACGCGAAGCGCGCGGCCTGCAGCATGGTCTCGATCTTCCAGCGCTCGACCTCTCGGGAGTCATCGAAGTAGCGGATGCTTCGGCGGTTGCCGAGCGCCTCGAGGATCGGCACGTCGGGAACCTGGTTCGCAGGGGGTGCGCCGTTGTCGGCCATGGTCTGCCTCCGAAGGGGATCGTGGTGCCCCGCGGCCGGCGGGGCCTCGATCCAGCGTACGCCCGCGCCGTCCGCCGCGTCGTGTTCGCTTCGCGGCGTGAGCCAGCCCAACCCCTACCCCGCCTACGAGCAGAAGGGGGGCAGTCGCGGCGTGCGCCTGCCCTACATGCCGGGGGTGGACGGCCTGCGCGCGCTCGCCGTGGCCACGGTGTTCATCTTCCATGCCGGCGCCGAGTGGATGCCCGGGGGCTTCCTGGGCGTCGACTTCTTCCTCGTCATCTCGGGCTACCTCATCACCGCCCTGCTCGTGGCCGAGCAGCGCAGCACCGGCCGGCTCGACCTCTGGCGCTTCTGGCTGAGGCGCGCGCGACGGCTGCTTCCTGCCCTGCTGCTGGCGCTGGCGGGCACCTTCATCGCGATGCTCATCCTCCACTGGGAGGAGGTGCCCCGCATCAAGGGGGCGGCGGTGTCGGCGCTGGCCTACGTGACCAACTGGTACTTCATCGTTGCCGACGTTCCGTACTTCGAGCAGTTCGGCCGGCCCAACGTGTTCACGCACCTGTGGTCACTGGCCGTCGAGGAGCAGTTCTACCTCTTCTGGCCGCTCGTGCTGGCCGTCGTGCTCATCGTGTTCCGCATGCCCGTGTGGGTGCTCGGGCTGCTGGCCGCGGCGGGCGCGGCGTTCAGCAGCTGGTGGGCCTGGCACCTGTACGACCCCTACGAGCTCCCGTGGCGCATCTACTACGGCACTGACACCCGGGCCGTGTGCCTGTTCGTCGGCATCGTGGGAGCAGTGCTGCTGCCGCCGAGCCGGCTCAAGCCGATGGCCTCGTGGATCGCCCGGGCGGGCATGGAGGTCGTGGGGCTCGCCGCGCTCGCGGGGGTCCTGTGGTGCATGTTCACGATCAACGAGTTAGACTCGCCGCTCTACAAGGGCGGCTTCCTGCTGCTGGCCATCCCGGCCATCGTCCTCATCATCGTGTCGGCGCACCCCCAGTCGTTCATGGGGAAGTTCTGGGGCCTGCCGCTGCTGGTGTGGATCGGCGCGCGGTCCTACGGCATGTACCTCTACCACTGGCCCGTGCTCATGCTAACGCGCGCGAACGAGGACGTCCCCATCTCGGGCGCCCCCCTCGTGGCCATCCAGGTGATCCTCGTGGTGGGCATCTCCGCGGCGTCGTACACCTACGTGGAGCAGCCGATCCGCCGCAA
>CAIYRJ010000373.1 GCA_903928615.1 uncultured Actinomycetes bacterium
GAGCGCCAGGTGTTCGGCGATCGCAACGTGGCGGTGGCCCCCATGTGGGACCACGGGCGCCACCAGCCGCCCGAGAAGTGGGCGCGCGCAGCCGAGATCGCCGCCGGATGGCTCGACGACGATCCCAACGCGCGGGTGCTGATCCACTGCCAGCGGGGCCGTCGCCGGTCGCTGTTCGTGGCCTATGCGGTGCTGCGGCTGCGCGGGCGCTCGCCCGAGGTGGCCGCGCGCGACCTGCTGGGGTTCCGCCACGAGGCGCGGCTGGTGCCCACATACCGCAAGGCCGTGGAGGACTGGCTGGCCACCGGGGTGAAGCCCATTCACCAAACCGACGCGGACGCCGTGCGATGATGGAGACCCCATGAGTCGCGTCGGACGCAACATCCACGTGTCGGTCGATCGCCTGCGCCAGCTCGCGCAGCGCGAGGGCCGGCCGCGGCGCATCAAGGCCGACGCCGGCACCTGCCCCAAGTGCGACAGCCATTACTCGGCGGATGAGATGCGCCGCAACATGCGGGTGTGCCCCGCATGCGGCCACCACTTCCCCGTGACGGCCCGCGAGCGCATGGAGCAGCTGGGTGAGCCCGGTGGCTACGTGGAGCTCTGGCCCGAGCTCCGCGCCAGCGACCCGCTGCAGTTCACCGACCTCAAGCCCTACACCGAGCGCATCGTGGAAGCCGAGAAGTCCACGGGCATGGGCGAGGCCATCGTGTGCGCCGAGCTCGAGGTGCGTCACCAGCCGGCCGTGGCCGCGGTGATGGACTTCACGTTCATGGGCGGCAGCATGGGCGCGGTGGTGGGCGAGAAGTTCGCGCGCGCCTGCGACTACGCCGCGCAGAAGGGCCTGCCGCTCATCATCGTGTCGGCGTCCGGTGGCGCCCGCATGCAGGAGGGCACGCTCGCGCTGATGCAGATGGCCAAGACGGTCATCGCCCTCGACACCCTGGCCGAGGCCCGCGTGCCGGTGGTCGTGGTGCTGGCGCACCCCACCACGGGGGGCGTGTGGGCGTCATTCGCATCGCTGGGGGACGTCACCTACGCCGAGCCGGGCGCGCTCATCGCGTTCAGCGGCCCGCGCGTGATCGAGGAGACCACGCGCGAGGTGCTGCCCGCCGACTTCGGGCGCGCCGAGGCGCAGCTCAGGAATGGCCAGGTGGACGCCGTGGTGGACCGCCGCGAGCTGGCCGAGCGCATCGGGCGCGTGCTGCACATCCTCGCCCGGCCCGCCGCCGGCGACGCCAGCACGGCCGCGCCCGCGCTGCAGTGGGCGCAGGGGGGCGCGCAGAAGGTGGGCGAGGCCGTGCAGGCCCTGCCGTCGCTGCCGCGCAAGATGATGGACCGCATGCGACCGGGATCCACCGACGGCGAGGATCCCGGGGAGGCCCCGTCGTGACCGACCGCAAGCAGGGCGGGCGCTTCCGCAAGGTCACCGACAAGGTGCGTCGCGCCCCGGAGCCGCAGGAGGACGATCTCTGGGAGCGCGTGCAGCTTGCGCGCCACGCAGAGCGCCCCTACACGCTCGATTACATCAACCGGCTCTGCACCGACTTCGAGGAGCTCCACGGCGACCGCTACTTCGCCGATGACGCCGCGCTGGTGGCGGGCTTCGGGCGCTACCACGACACCCCCGTGGCCTTCATCGGGCAGCAGAAGGGGCGTGACACCAACGAGCGCACCTATCGCAACTTCGGCATGGCGGGGCCCGAGGGCTACCGCAAGGCCATGCGCGTGATGGAGATCGCCAACCGCCTGGGTATCCCGGTGGTCACGCTCATCGACACCCCCGGGGCCTTCCCCGGCGCCAGCGCCGAGGAGCGCGGCCAGGGCGGGGCCATCAGCCGCAGCATCCAGATGATGTGGCGCCTCGACGTGCCCACGGTCGCGGTGGTGATCGGCGAGGGCTCCTCGGGCGGGGCGCTCGGCCTGGGCGTGGCCGACCGCGTGCTCATGCTCGAGAACAGCACCTACTCGGTGATCAGCCCGGAGGGCGCATCGGCGATCCTCTGGCGCGACGCCAGCAAGGCCAAGCTCGCCGCGCAGGCGTTCAAGCCCACCGCTGCCAACTGCTACCGCTGGGGCGTGGTGGACGCCGTTGTGCCCGAGCCCGAGGGCGGCGCGCACACCGACCACGAGCAGGCCGCGGAGATCCTCGACCAGTACCTCTCGCGCACGCTCGCCGAGCTCGGCGCCATGCCGGCGGCCGAGCGCCGCCGCGCCCGCCGCGAGCGGTTCCGCAAGCTCGGCCCGCTGCGCGACCCCGAGGGCGGCATGGGCATGGCCACGGGCCGCGAGACCCCGCCGCCCGGCTGAGCATGCCGTCCGAGGGCGATTCCGAGGAGCGTCGCATGGACGCCAGCCGCCTGGCGCCCATCGACGATCCGCTCGCCCTCGCCCGCCAGGTTCCCGATGGCGAGCCATCCGACCCGTGGCCCCAGGTGCGGGACATCCTCGACGACGCCCGCGCGGGCCTGCCGGACACCGAGTTCGAGGCCGTTGTGGGCGCCACGCGCCGGGTGATCCACCCGCTCATGCAGGGGCGTCCGCCGGAGTGGCCCCCGGCGGGGCCATCAGATGGCGGAAGCCTGCCCGCGGGCGCGGCAGCGGCCATGCGCGATCTTCGCGCCACGCTCTGCCTGTCCGCGCGCCACGGGGGGCCGGGCAGCGCCCGTGCCCTGGCGATGCTGGGCCGCAGGATCGATGCCCACCTCGACGACCTGGAGACCGGGCAGGACATCTAGGGCCCCTGAGCCGCCCGCGAGAGTGATAATTCCGATATGGCACTTCGTCTGAGCCGCCGCACCGTTATCGTCAGCCTGCTTGCCGCCGCCGTAGTGGCGCCCGCACCCGCGATGGCAGCCACCACGGTCCAGTCCTGGGCCTCCACCGGGGCGAATCCCCGCGGCATCGCCATCGACGCGCAGGGCAACGTGTTCACCGCCAACAACGGCAGCAACAGCGTCACCCGCATCAGCGCCAACGGCCTGAGCGCAGGACCGTTCGGCGGCACCACCGGGGCATCGCCGGAGAGCATCGCCATCGATGCGCAGGGCAATGTGTTCACAGCCAACAGCAACGGCACCGTCACGCGCATCAGCGCGAGTGGGTCGAGCACCGCGCAATTCGGTGGCAGCACCGGGATCTTCCCCAAGAGCATCGCCATCGATGCGCAGGGCAATGTCTTCACCGCCAACTATGGCGGCAACAGCGTCACCCGCATCAGCGCGAACGGGCTTTCGACGGCGCAGTTCGGGGGCGCCATCACCCAGCCTTGGGGCCTTGCCCTCGACCGCCAGGGCAACGTCTTCACGGCCAACTTCGGTGGCAACAGCGTCACCCGCATCAGTGCCGATGGGCTGAGCACGACGCAATTCGGCAGCACGGTGAGCGGAGCGCCGATCGGGATCGCGGTCGACCCCCAGGGAAACGTCTTCACCGCCAACTTCTTGGGTGACAGCGTGACCCGCATATCCGCGAACGGGCTGAGCACCGCGCAGTTCGGAGGCACGACGGGCGAGGAGCCGCAGGGCGTGGCGTTTGATCCCGAGGGCAACGTCTACACCGTCAACGGCGCATCGAACACGGTCACGAAGATCCGCCCGAATGGTTCGACCAGCCAATTCGGCAGCACCACCGGTGCCTATCCGTATGCCATCGCAGTGGATGGCGATGGCAACGTATTCACAGCCAACACCACGAGCGGCACCGTCACGCGCATCAGCCCGGATCGTGGACCCCTCGGCTTCACCACGGGGGACTTCCCGGAGGTCGCGGTGGGCTCGACGGCTCCCCTGACCGTCACGGCCACGAATTCCTCCGCGGAAGGGTCGGTGCGTCCCACGGCGATTACCGTGACCGGCGCTGGCGTGGCGGTCACGGGGGGCACCTGCGCGGTGGGCACGCGCATTCCGCCGTTGAGCACTTGCACGGTGGAACTGACATGGGCGCCGACGAGCGCCGGGCCCCTGTCGGGCGGGCAGTTGCGCATCGCGTATCCCGAGGGGTCTGGATCAGGTGAGGCGACGGTCCTCACGGGCACGGCCCGTGCTGCCGCATCGGTGCCATCCAGCTCCGGGGGCTCGGTGACGCCCGTGGCCGCGC
>CAIYRJ010000374.1 GCA_903928615.1 uncultured Actinomycetes bacterium
AAGCGCGCGCCGCGCATGGACAGCTTCTACCGCGACATGCGGCGCCGGCTGGACATCCTCATCGATTCGCAGGGCGACCCCGTCGGCGGCGCCTGGAGCCTCGACAAGGAGAACCGCAAGCCGCCGCCGCGCACGCGCGACCTGGGGGCGCCGGCGCCATGGCTGCCCCCCGCCGACGATCCGCTTGACGCATCGCTGCGTCGCGAGTTCGCGTCGCTGCCCGAGACCGGCGCGGGAGGCGAGCGGGTGATGGCCGCCGACACCGACGAGGCCGAGGCGGCGCTCGACCGCTTCATCGAGGCGCGCCTCGCCGGGTTCGGCCCGCACGAGGACGCCATGATGGACGACGACTGGGCGATGTCGCACTCGCTGCTCTCGGGGCCCCTCAACCTTGGGCTGCTCTCGCCCGAGCGCGTGGCCCGGCACGTGGCCGACGCCCTTGACGACGGCGCGCCCATCGCATCGGTGGAGGGCTTCGTGCGCCAGGTGATCGGCTGGCGCGAGTACGTGTGGGGCTGGTACTGGAAGCGCACGTGGCGCGATGCCAACGCGCTCGAGGCCGAGGCGCCGGTGCCCGCGGCGCTGTGGGGCGGCACCACCCGCATGCGCTGCGTGCAGGTGGCCATGGACGGCATCCACCAGCGGGGCTACTCACATCACATCCAGCGGCTCATGGTGCTGGGCACCCTCATGCTGCTGCGCGGCACGAAGCCCTGGGCTGCCACGCAGTGGTTCCAGGCCGCGCACGTGGACGGCGCGGCCTGGGTGATGGCGCCCAACGTGATCGGCATGGCGCTCTACGCCGACGGCGGGCAGATGATGACCAAGCCCTACGCCGCCAGCGGGGCGTACATCAACCGCATGAGCAACCACTGCCGCTCGTGCCCGTACAACCCGAAGACGGCCACCGGGCCCGACGCCTGCCCCTTCACCACCCTCTACTGGGACTTCCTCGACCGGCACCGCGAGCGGCTCGGGCAGAATCCCCGCATGTCGCTCTCGATGCGCAACCTCGAGAAGAGGCAGGACATCCCGGCCATCCGCACCCGCGCACGCGAGGTGATGGCCGCCCTCGACACGGGAGTGGACTGATGGCCGACCAGCCGAAGCGCCGCGGGCGCATCACCACCCGGGGACCCGGCGCCGAGCGGGTGCGCGACGCCGACCTCGCGCTGCTGCAGGGCCCCGAGCCCGACTTCGTATCCACCGACCCCTGGCGCGCGCTGCGCATACTCGGGGAGTTCGTGGAGGGCTTCGACCTGCTGGCCCGCGTGGGTCCCGCGGTGTCTGTGTTCGGATCGGCGCGCACGCCCCCCGACGACCCCGACTACGCCGCGGCCGTGGAGATCGGCCGGCTGCTCGCCCGCGAGGGGCGGGCCGTCATCACCGGTGGCGGCCCGGGACTCATGGAGGCCGCCAACAAGGGTGCATCCGAGGGCGGCGGGCTGTCGGTGGGCCTCAACATCGAGCTGCCGCACGAGCAGTACCGCAACCCGTACGTGAACCTCGGCGTGGACTTCCGCTACTTCTTCGTGCGCAAGACGATGTTCGTCAAGTACTCCGAGGCCTTCATCGTGATGCCCGGCGGCTTCGGCACGCTCGATGAGCTCTTCGAGGCGCTGGTGCTCATCCAGACCGGCAAGGTGCGCGACTTCCCGCTGGTGCTCTACCGCAGCGCCCACTGGCGGGGACTCATCGACTGGATGCGCGAGACCACCCTGGGCGAGGGCTGGATCGACGAGGACGACCTCGCGCGCATCCACCTGGCCGACACGCCCGAGGAGGTCGTGCGCCTGGCCACGGGAGGCGCCGGCTAGTTCGCCGGGGCCGCCTCGGGTGCGGCGGCGGGGACATCCCTGATCGGCACCGTCACGGCGTCGAACACCTTGCCCTTCGTGTCGATGGCCTTCACGTTGATGCCGTACGTGGAGGCATCCACCTCGAGGAAGTGGTGCTTGGGCGTGCACTTCTTGAGGCCCTCGGGGAATCGCACGCATGGGTAGAGCGGGTATCCGCCCCCGCCCGTCACGATGTAGGTGATGCCGTCGCGCTCGATGCGCTCGTAGTCGTGGTTGTGCCCATGCAGCACCAACGACACGCCGTACTTCTGCCACAGCGGCACCATCAGCTTCTGCTGGTCCTTCTCGGGCCCGTGGAATCCCGCGGTGTAGGCCGGCTGGTGGATGACGGCGATGCGCACCGGCTCGGTGGCCTTCTTCAGGGTGTCCTCGAGGAACCTCAGCTGCCCGGGGGAGGTGGGCTGGTTGCCGTCGAGCATGACGAAGCGCACCGGGCCCTCGGTGAAGGTGTACCAGCGCTCGGGGCTGTTCAGGCGCGTGGCGGTGGCGTCGCCCTCGATGTCATGGTTGCCCCACACGGCCTTCCATGGGAGGCCGGTGGCGATGAGGCAGGCCTCGGGGTCGTCGAAGTTGGCCTTCGTGGCCATGCCGTCGGGGTTGTAGAAGTTGTCCCCCGTGCTGAGGATGAACTTCGCCGGGCGCGCGGCGTGGCTGGCGCACATCTGGGTGCTCACCGCCGCCTGGTTCTTGCCCGAATAGCCCCAGTCGCCCTTCGCGATGAAGTGCAGGTTGTCCGGTGCGGTGGCGGGATCGCCCGCCTGGGCCGGCGCGCCTCCCGGGGCATCGCCTGCCGTGGTGGCGGGGGTGCCGCCGCCGCAGCCGATCACCGCGATCGAGGCGACCGCGAGCAGTACGGCGCTTCCGAGCACGAACCTCATGGAGGCAACGATGGCACATGCTCACGTGACCCCGGGGCCCGCCTTCGGGATATACGACATTCCCATCAGCACCGCGCGGGCCACCCGAACGGGTGGGGCGGTGCCCCCGGAACGGCCGTGGCGCTCTCGGCGCCACGGACCGAGACTCGCCGCTATGGCGCGCGATGCGGCGACACGCAGCGGTGAACGGCTCTCGGTATCAGCCGCCGCGCGCCTGCTCGGGGTGAGCGTGTCGTCCCTCAGGGCCTGGGCGGCCGACGACCTGGTGCCGCATGAGCGCACGCCGGGCGGCCACCGGCGCTTCGACCGCGAGCAACTGCGCGAGTGGATGGCGCAGCGCGGTGGGGACCTTCCGGCGCAGCCATCGGGGCGCGGACCGACGCTGGTGGCCGGGCGCGTGGAGTGCCTGCCCGGCGCCGCGCGCGTGCTCACCGATGAAGGCGGGGCCATCGTGGACGAGGCGCTTGCCCTCATGGCCGACGGCCAGCAGCTCTCGCACCGGCGCACCACGGCACGGCGCGCTCGCATGGACGACCAGTTGGCCGATCTTGCCGACGCGCTCGACGCCGGGGACCTCTCGGGGTGCCTGCGCGATGCTGAGTGGCAGGCATTTCGCCACGGCGCAGCGGGCCTGCCCGCCACCCAGCCGGTGGGCGAGTGGCTCGCGCTGGCGTGCTCGGTGGAGCGGCACCTGCATGCCGTGGGGCTTGCGCACCACGAGGTGGACGCCGTGCGGCAGGCGATGGACCGGCTCTCGTGGCGGGCCGCCGCGGGGCTCGCGGCCGGCCGCCGATCGCGCGCCGAGGCGCGGGAGGATTCCCACCGTGCGGCCTGACGGCGCCATCGGGGCGCGCGAGCGACAGGACCGGGCGTGGCTGCCCATCTCGAGCGCAGCACGGGCGCTTGGCGTGAGCACCAACACCCTGCGCGCCTGGGCGGCCGACGGCCGCGTGCCGCACGTGCGCACGGCGGGCGGGCACCGCCGCTTCAACCCCGATGCCCTCGCGGAATGGCTGGCCGAGCGCCCCGACCCCGGGATGCCGCGGGAGGAGCGATCCACGTCTCTCGCACCCGCTCCCCAACTGGCCGACGTGCTCGTGAGCCGCGCGGATCGGGTGGCCATCATCGCGGACGACGAGCTCAGCGGCGCAGGCGGGCAGGGCTTCCGGCGCCTGCCCGTACACGAGCGGCGCCGGGCTGCCGTGGACTGGGTGCTGGTGGTGGCGGACGCCCTGCGCACGGGTCGCCTTGCCGAGGGACTCGACCAGGCCCGGGCCTACGGCCACGCGCACGGCACGGCCGGGTCATCCGCGGAGGATGCGCTGGCCGGGCCCATCGCGATGGGCCGCGCAATCGATGCTGCGCTCGGCGAGGGGCCCGAGGCCGTCACCCCGGGCGAGCGTGATCACGCCGCCGCAGTGGTGCGGCGCCTCACCGTGCGCATCGCCGATGCCTGGGCCGATGCCACGCACGAGGGACGCGCCGAGGCCGCGTTCCGCCCCCAGTAAGCGGTCGCGGCAGGCGCCGCGGGCAGCGGGTGCGCGGCTAGGTGCCCGCCGCGGTGCGCACCGGCACGCTCACCGACTCCAGCGTCGATCCATCCCGGCGCACGGCGCGCACGGCGATGGCGGCGGGCGTGGCGTCGACCTCCAGGAAGTTGTACTCGGGCGTGCACTTCGCGAGGCCCGCGGGCAGCCGCACGCACGGATACACCTGGGCCCCGCCGCCGCCGGACACGATGTAGGTGATGCCCCCGTTGACGATGCGCTCATACGAGTGGTTGTGGCCGCTCAGCACGAGCGATACGCCGTGCTTCCTGAAGAGCGGAACCATGAGGCGCTGCTGGGTGGTGCTGGGGGCGTGCAGGCCCGCCGTGTAGGGCGGCTGG
Organism: uncultured Actinomycetes bacterium; assembly: GCA_903928615.1. Lineage (GTDB taxonomy): Bacteria > Actinomycetota > Thermoleophilia > Miltoncostaeales > Miltoncostaeaceae > SYFI01. The sequence continues at coordinate 4,626 of CAIYRJ010000374.1, forward strand.
TGGATGGACACCACGCGCACGGGCTCCTTCGCCTTCTCGAGCGTGCTCTTGAGGAATGCCAGCTGCGCCGAGGACGACGGCTGGTTGCCGTCGAGAACGATCACCCGCAGCGGCCCCTGCGCGAACGAGTACCAGCGCTTCGGGCTGCCGAGGCGCGTTGCCGTGGACGTGCCTCCGATGTCGTGGTTGCCCCAGGTGGCTCGCCAGGGCAGCCCGGTGGCCAGCAGGCAGGCCTCGGGCCGGTCGAAGGTGGCGCGCGTGGCGGTGCCGTCGGGCGAGTAGAAGTTGTCGCCGGTGGTGAGGATGAACGACGCGGGCCGTGCCGCATGGCTTGCGCACATGCGCTTGGTGATGGCCGCCTGGGCGCTGCTGCCGGTGCCCCAGTCACCCTTCACGAGGAACCTCACCGACTGGCCGGCGGGCGTGGTGCCCGCGCCCGGTGATTGCGGAGCGGCGATCGCCGTGGACGCGAGTGCCGTGCCGGCGACCGCGATGCCCGCGAGGGCGACGATGACGGCGGTGCGGGCGGTGCCCGGGGTTGCCTTGGACGCAGGCGCGGGACATGACGTGGAGTGGCGGTGCATGCCCGTCATGCTTGCACTGCGCGCGGCGTCACCACGCCGCGCAGGGTCTGGCACGGACGTCGGTGATCGGGCGCGAAGCGCTGTTATAGTCTCCCGCCTGCCGCGGCCGGGTGGGACGCCTTGCGATCCCCCGGCCATCGCATGCGGCCGACCTGACGAGCACTCACGACCAACACCGGAGGACCGGCGATCACCGCGTACCAGATCATGATCATCCTCAACCCCGAGGTTGACGGGGAGCAGCACGCAGAGATCGTCTCGCGCGTGCGCTCGCTCATCGAGGATGGCGGCGGCACGGTCGACGACGTCGCCGAGTGGGGACGTCGCAAGATCGCCTACCCGGTGCGCAAGCAGGCCGACGGCGTGTACGTGGTCGTCACCTGCCAGACCTCTCCCGAGGTGCTCGACGAGATCAGCCGCGTGCTGGCCATCAGCAAGGACGTCGTGCTGCGCGCGATGCCGTTCCGCCTCACCGAGGCCGAGCTGGCCACCGTGCAGGCCAACGGCGTCCCGGAGCCCATCGACGAGCGTCCGGAGCGCGAGGAGCGCCCCCGGGGCGGGCGTCGTGGCGGCCCGGGTGGCGGCGGCCGCCGGCGCGACCGCTAGTCGCGCAACCCCTTCCGAGGAGCTCAAGTGCCCGCCGATCTCAACCGCGTGACCCTCATCGGTCGCCTCACCCGTGACCCCGAGCTGCGCCACCTGCGCTCGGGCGACGCCGTGGCCTCGCTGCGCATCGCCGTCAACGGCCGCGCCCGCGACGAGTCGGGCCAGTGGGTGGACAAGCCCAACTTCTTCGACGTCAGCGTGTTCGGCCGCCAGGCCGAGACCGTGGCCAACTACATGGCCAAGGGCCGGCGCATCGGCATCGACGGCCGGCTGCAGTGGCGCGAGTGGGAGGCCCAGGACGGCGCCAAGCGACAGAGCGTCGACGTGGTGGCCAATGACGTCTTCTTCCTTGACAGCCGCGAAGGCGGCGAGGGCGGAGGCGGAGGCGGCTGGCAGTCGCAGGCCGCGCCCGTCAGCCCCGGCGGAGACCTGCCGGTGGACACCAGTGACCTTTCATCACCGGCCCCGGATCCCGCCGGGGACGACGACATCCCGTTCTAGGAACTGACTGATGCAGGCGATCCTCATCGAAGACGTCAAGGGACTCGGCCACGCCGGGTCCGTGGTCAACGTGGCGCGCGGCTACATGCGCAACTACCTCGAGCCCCGCGGGCTCGCGGAGGCGGCCACCCCGGCGCGCATCGCCGAGGTGCAGCGCACGCAGGAGCAGCGCGCCGCCGCCCGCGAGAAGAAGCTCGCGGAGGACCGCGAGCTGGTCGACCTGCTGGGTCGCACGATCCTCACGCTCAAGGCGAAGGCCGGCGGCGACGGGCGCCTGTTCGGGTCCATCACCTCGGGTGACGTGTCGGACGCCATCTTCGAGGCGCGCGAGGTGCGCATCGACCGGCGCCACATCACGGTCGACCCGCCCATCCGCACCACGGGCACCTATGAGGTGCCGGTCGACCTCGGCGAAGCCGGCACGGCAGAGGTCAAGACCATCGTCTCGCCGCTGCTCGACGAATGAGCTCTGAGGCCGGAGCGGTCGCCCGCCGTCAGGCGGCGCCTCCCGCACCGGTTGGCGGCGGGCACATTCCCCCGCCGCAGAACGTCGAGGCCGAGGAGCTCCTCCTGGCCTCGCTCATCGATGGCCCGCAGAACAACATCGCCGAGGCCATGGCGCTGGTCACCCACGAGGACTTCTACCGCGAGGGCCACCGGCGCATCTTCAACGCCATCACCGAGCTCTTCGGCGTGGGCGAGCCCATCGAGCCCATCACGGTGATCGAGCAGCTCACGAAGAACGGCGACCTCGACATGGCGGGCGGGCGCGATGCCGTGCTCGACCTCATGACCACGCCCTACATCGCGGCGTCGTACCGCTCGTACTCCGAGATCGTGCGCGACACCGCCACTCAGCGGCGCCTGCTGCAGGTGGGCCAGGAGATCGAGGTGCTGGTCGCCGAGCGCGAGGGCGAGACCACCGACATGGTGCAGCGCGCGGAAGACCTCATCTACGACCTCACGCAGAAGCGCACGCGCGGCGACTTCGTGGGCACCAACACGCTCGTGATGAGCAGCATGGAACGCCTGGTGGCCGCCAGCGAGCACGGCTCGGAGGTCACCGGCCTGCCCACCGGATTCGAGGACCTCGACCGGCTCACCGGCGGGTTCCGGGCGTCCAACCTCATCGTCATCGCCGCGCGGCCCTCGATGGGCAAGACCGCCCTCGCCCTGTGCATGGCCGAGCACGTGGCGCTCACGGAGGAGAAGACCGTCGCGATCTTCAGCCTCGAGATGAGCGGCGAGGAACTCACCCAGCGCATGCTGTGCTCCGTCGCGATGGTGGACGCCTCGCGCATGCGCAGCGGCCGGCTCTCGGCCGACGACTGGCCGCGGGTGAGCCAGGCCGCCGACCGGCTGTCGAAGGCGCCGATCTTCATCGACGACTCCGAGGGCATGACCGTCACCGAGATGCGCACCAAGGCGCGGCGCCTCAAGGCGCGCGAGGGCCTTGGGCTCGTGGTGGTCGACTACATCCAGCTCATGGAGGGCTCGCCCCTGCTGCGCCGGCGCGACGAGAACCGGGTCCAGGAGATCTCGGCCATCTCGCGTGGCCTCAAGATGATGGCCCGCGACCTCGACGTGCCCATCGTGGTGGTGTCGCAGCTCAACCGCTCGCCCGACTCCCGCAATGACAAGCGGCCGATGCTCTCCGACCTCCGCGAGTCGGGAGCCATCGAGCAGGACGCCGACATGGTGCTGCTCATCTACCGCGACGACTACTACGAGCCCGACAGCGAGAGCAAGGGCATCGCCGAGGTCAACGTGGCCAAGCACCGAAACGGCCCCACCGACCGCGTGAAGCTGGCCTTCATGGGCACGTACGCCAAGTTCGGCAGCCTGGCGTCCGACCGCGACGGGCGGTAGCCACCTGCCCGACCGGGCAGGTACCCCCTGACCGGAATTGCGTTGAGGGCTCCTTCGCCCCGGAGTGCAATGGGAATCACCGTCGCACCCGGAGCAGAGGAGACACCCAGATGGCCAGCCTGAGCCCCACCATGCCGCCGCAGGCCGCACGACCCGCGAGCAGCCCCATGAGGGTAGGCATCGTGGATGAGTACCCCGCCCACGTCGAGGGACTTGCGCGCGTGATCAACGGTGCATCATCGATGGAGGTGGTGTTCACCGCCACGTCGGGGCGCGAGGCCCATGCGCAGATCGCCGAATCGCGGCCGGACGTCATCGTCGTCG
>CAIYRJ010000375.1 GCA_903928615.1 uncultured Actinomycetes bacterium
CCGGTCGTGGTGGTGAACGACGCCGATGCCGCCGGGGTGGGGGAGGCCCGCCACGGCGCGGCCAGGGATGTTCCCGGGGTTGTGCTGCTGCTCACGCTCGGCACCGGCATCGGGTCGGCGCTCATCAACGACGGCGTGCTGGTGCCCAATACCGAGCTCGGGCACCTGCAGGTGCGCGGCCACGACGCCGAGCACCTCGCGGCGGCGGCGGTGCGCGACGACGAGGGGCTGTCGTGGCCTGAATGGGCGGCGCGGCTGTCGGAGGTCATCGGGGCCATGGATGCGCTCCTCTGGCCCGACCTGGTGCTGCTGGGCGGCGGCGTGTCGCGCAAGTCGGACAAGTTCATCCCGCTGCTCGACGTGCGGCCACCCGTGCGGCCGGCCGCACTGCGCAACAGGGCGGGCATCATCGGGGCCGCGTGCCTGGCGGCCGACGCCGCCGCATGATCGTCACGCGGGTGGATGGCGGGCTGCGGCTGGTCACCCAGGTGGCCCATCAGGACCAGTGCGGGATCCTCGCCGCCGCATGGGGCAACAGCGCCTTCGCCCGACCCGACCCGTGGGAGCCGGTTGTGGATGCCTGCGCATGGCACGACGAGGGCTGGCGCGCGTGGGAGCGGGTGCCCGGTGTGCTCCCCGGGGGCGAGCCGCAGGGCTTCACGGCGATGGACATCTCGGAGCACGTGGACATCCACCGAGCCAGCGCCGCCGCTGCCGGCACCCATGGCCAGCGCGTGGAGATGCTCGTCGGCATGCACGTCGCCGGCCTCGTGATGCGCCGGCTGGGCCTCGACGGGGAGGCCGCGACCCTCGGCGATCGTCCCGGTCCCGCGCGCGACCTCGTGGTGGAGCGTGCTCGCGCAGCCCGCGCGCTGCGCTCGGGAATTGGTGAGGGCGCCGGCCTCGCGGGGTGGGCGTGGTCGGCATACCGCATCCTGCAGGCCATCGACCTGCTCAGCCTCTACCTGACGTGGAGGGGCCTGTCGGCGGGGGAGCAGTGGACGCTGCGCCGCGTTCCGCGGTGCCCCGGCGATGAGCGGGGCGTGGACATCGCCGTGCGCCCCGGCGCGCCCGCCCCCGAGGGCGATTCGCTCTCCTGCGTGCTCGACCCCTGGCCATTCGGTGCCGATGAGCTGGCGGCCCCCGTGGAGGCCCGCCTCATCGAGGACAGGCCATACCGCGACGCGGACGACCTGGCGGGGGCGCTGGACGCCGCACCCGCCACGGTGCTCGCGATGTCGGTGCGCCGGGCCTGATTCACCCCGGCGCGGGGATCAGTGCTCGTACTTGAAGCTGATCAGCAGGCGCACGCGGAAGCGGTCGACGGTGCCGTCCTTGATCGTGACGTCCTGCTTGACGACCTCGGCCACGCGCAGGTCGCGAAGCGTGCTCGAGGCGGTCTCCACCGCGAGCCTCGTGGCGGCCTCCCACGACTCGCTGCTGGTGCCGACGATCTCGATGACCTTGTAGACGCTGTCACTGGACACGGGGTGCCTCCCGGTCGGGTTCCCGCGGCACTCCGCGGCTCACCATGATTGTGGCGGGCCGACCTGCGTGCCCGCAACCTCCGGCGCGATGTTGATCGTCCCCTCATCCCTCAGGCGCGCGGCATTGATGCCGGCGCGCTCGATCATCTCGGGGCAGGCTGCGAGGGCGATGCGGCCGGCCGCGGCATCGCCCACCAGGGCCCAGCGGTCGCCCGGGGCGTGGAGGCAGCGGTGCGCCAGCAGGGCGCAGGCCACGGCATCGATCACCGCCGCCTCGTCGAGGTCCGAGAGGTCGCCCTCGCGCTCGGCCGGCGGCCACCCCGAGGTGTCGGTGTCCTCGGCGAGGATCGCCCGGGCCGGCTCGAGGCCGTCGTTGCGGGCCCGGCCCCCGCGCGGGCGGAAGGCGGGTGCCCTCACGCCGAGCCACGCCGCGCGGTAGTCCGCGAGGTCGAGCGGAGGCAGGTCCACGGGATGCTCCTGCTCCCACATCAGTTGTCGCAGCACCTGGTCGGGGAGCGCCTCGGCCACCACGTGCCCGGCACTTTCGAGCGCCGCGGCGAGCGCCACGCCCCGTGCGCCGCCGTACGCCGTGTCCATGCGGGACGGCGTCACGGGGAAGGCGGCGATGTCGAGCCAGGCCAGCACGTGCTCGGCGTCGCGGCGCCCCGTCACGTCGGGCACCACGGCCGGCGCATCGATGAGCACCAGCGCCGCCGGGCCACCGACTGCCTCGACGATCTCCCCATCGGAACGGCACATCCGCACCCCTGACAGCCGCCTGTCAGGGGTGATCTCGGCCACGGCGGAGCGCCCGGGGGCATCGCCCAGCCGGGCGTCCTGCAGAAGATGGATGCCCACGGCCCGCACCCGGCGAGAGTAGCGCCACGGCCCCTGCACGCGCGATTTCCTGCGCCTCCGCTACGCTCTCGCGCTGGAAATGGGCGCCACCCCGGCGCCCGTCCCCGATTCGGTTGGAGACATGAGCTCGATCCTGCTCCTCATCATCTCGATCGCGGCGCCCTGGGTGGTGCAGCTCGCCCCGCCGCGCCAGCGCCTGATCGCGCTCGTCATCGACATCGCCGTCCTTCTGCTCTTCGGCATCTTCAGCGGCAACCCGCTCGTGATGTGGCAGTTCTGGATCGGCCTCATCATCGGCATCGTGAGCGTCGTCCTCTTCGTCCAGATGGGCAGCCGCGCCCCCCGCCGCCGTCGCTGGGAAGACGAAGAGGAAGCGGACCCCACGGGCGAGCTGTAGGTCCGCCGAACCGCTGTAGGGCCGACAGCCGGAAGCCTCGGCGCATGCCGCCGGGGGCGATGAACCCCCGCGGAATACCGCAGCGGTCCGGGCTGGGTCCTACTTGGGGGTTGCGGCCACTCGCCGAAACG
>CAIYRJ010000376.1 GCA_903928615.1 uncultured Actinomycetes bacterium
AGCAGGTGCGACGACAGGAAGGCGTCGCCGATGCTGGCAGGCGAGCCGACGTCGGTGGTCTCGGGGGCGGGTCGCGCGGGGCCCGCGGTGGAGTCGAGGATGGCCACGGTGCCGAACATGCCGAGGCCGATGAGCCCGAGCCAGCCGAACACCTGCCAGCGGTCGAGGCGGTCGGGCCCGGGCAACGCGCCGCGGTCGCCCAGGTAGGCGATGACGAACAGGAACATCACCACGATGGCGCCGGCGTAGACGATCACCTGGATCGCCGCGGCGAACGGCGCGAGCAGCGCGATGAACAGCAGCCCCACCGAGAGCAGCGTGCCGATGAGGCTCACCGCCGCCCGGAAGGCGTCCTTGAAGAACACCACGCCCACGCCGAAGCCCAGCGTGCCGATGGCCGCCACCGCGAACAGCACCTGCTCACCCACGCGGCACCGCCCCGCCACCCAGCACCGCCGGGTCGTACTCGTCGTGGATGCGCATGCCGTGCTCGGCGGCCAGCGCCATGGCGTGGTCGCTCTGCTCGCGCGTCACCTCGGGAAGCGGCGCCGAGGGGTCGTCCATCGGCTCGCACACCTCGAGCAGGAAGGCCTCCATGTCGTCCGGCGGCGAGAGGGTGCACAGAAGGCGCGCCGGGGCGTCGCCCAGGTTGCGGTAGGTGTGCGGCAGCCACGGGCGGATGGTCACGCTCTCGAGCGGGGCCAGCCGGTGCACGCCATCCTCGGTGATCACCGTGATCTCGCCGTCCAGGCACATGTACTGCTCGGCGGCCTCATGGCTATGCAGGTGGCGTGGTCCGCCGCCGGGGCGCGATGCGATCTCGGCGATGAGGAACCCGCCGCCGGTGGTGGCGCTGGTGGCGTGCACACGGAAGCCCTCTCCCATGAACAGCATGGGCGCGCCCGGCGTGAGTGTGGCCACGGGCACTAGGCGTCGACCGCCGGGGTGGGGTCGCCGGGCACGTTCGGCCGCAGGGGCGGCTGCTTGGGGGCCGGCTCGAGGAGCATGTCCTTGTCGTAGATCAGCGCCTCGCGGGTGTACTCGCTGAGCTCGTATGAGTGCTCGAGGGTGATGGCGTCGAACGGGCATGCCGTCTCGCAGTAGCCGCAGAAGATGCAGCGGGCCATGTTGATCTCGTAGATGCGCGCGTAGCGCTCGCCGGCCGACACGCGGTTCTCGGGCGTGTTCTCCTCGGCCACCACGCGGATGCAGTCGGCCGGGCACGCGGCGGCGCACAGCGAGCACCCCACGCACTTCTCGAGGCCGTTCTCGAACTGCCACAGGCGGTGGCGGCCGCGGAAGCGCGGGTACACGGGCGTCTTGTGCTCGGGGTACCCGATGGTGACGGGCTTGGTGAGCAGGTTCCGGAAGGTGACCCCGAAGCCCTTGAGCGGATCGAGCACGCCCATCAGTTCGCGAACACCGTTCCGACCACGATGGCCGTGATGAGGATGTTGGCCATCGACACCGGGATGAGCACCTTCCACCCGAACTTCATCAGGCGGTCATACCGGAAGCGCGGCAGCGTGGCGCGCACCCAGATAAAGATGAACAGCAGCACGGCGACCTTGATGCCGAGCCAGATGAACCCGGGCAGCCACGGGCCGTCGGGGCCGCCCAGGAACAGCGTGGCGGCGAACGCCGAGATGACGATCATGGCCACGTACTCGGCGGCCAGGAACATCGCGAACTTCACCGAGCCGTACTCCAGGTTGTAGCCCGCGATGAGCTCGCTCTCGGCCTCGCCCAGGTCGAACGGCGTGCGGTTGGTCTCGGCGAAGGCGGCGATCATGAACACCACGAACGCCACGGGCTGGAAGAGGATGTACCACAGGCCCGACGCCTGGTCGTTGGCGATCTCCACGAGCGAGAGGCTCTGGCTGATCATCACCACGCCGAGGATCGAGAGCCCCATGGCCACCTCGTACGACACCAGCTGCGCGGCGTTGCGGGCCGCGCCCAGCAGGGAGTACTTGTTGCCGCTGGCCCAGCCGCCGAGGATGAGCCCGTAGAAGCCCAGGCTCGACAGCGCGAGCATCACGAGCACGCCCACGTTGAGGTCGGTGCCGTAGAGGGTGATGGTGTGGCCGAACCACTCGTGCACGCCGCCGAAGGGGATGAGCGACAGCGCGGCCACCGCGGCGATGAGCGGCACCATCGGCGCGAGGCGGAACACCCAGCGGTTGGCGCCTGCCGGGACGAAGTCCTCCTTGAAGGTGAGCTTGCCGATGTCGGCCAGCGGCTGCAGCAGGCCGAACGGGCCCGCGCGGTTGGGGCCGCGGCGCGCCTGGAAGCGCCCGATGAGCTTGCGCTCGATCACCGTGAGGCCGGCGAAGCACGAGAACACCACGGCCACCACCACGATGGCCTGGATGATCATGGTGAGCACGGCCTCCTGCGGCATCAGGCCTCCACCTGCTCGCGCTGGGCCACGCCCACCACGGCGCGCACCGGCCCGCCGTCCATGGGCAAGAGCGCGGTGGCGCCCGCGTGCGGGTCGCCGGTGAACAGATACGCGGCGCCCTCGTGCAGGCGGGAGTCCACCTCGAGCGGCAGCACGGCCTCGCCGTGCGGGGTGCTGATGCGCACCCGTGCCTCGGTGCGCACGCCGAGGCGCTCGGCCTCGGCCGGCGCAAGTCCCACGCGGGTGGGCTCGACCACGCTCGCCAGGGCGTCGCTGCGGTGGGCGGTGGCGTCGCCGAACACGGGGCGGCAGGGGATGACCAGCAGGCCGTCGCCCGCCGGCTCGCGTCGTGCGGCCGGGGTGCCTGCGCCGCCATCGACCTGCGTGATGACCGCGCCGGTGGTGCCGAGCTCGCCGTAGTCGAGCCCCGCGAAGGCGGCGTGCTGCTCGGCAAGGCGCGAGAACGCCTGCGCGGGCGTGCGGTCGGGCACCGGGCGTCCGAGGCGGTGGGTGAGCGCGATGAGCAGCTCCCAGGCGCTCGCGGCGTCGGCGCACTCGCGCGCCGCGGGGCGAAGCCGCTGCGCGCGGCCGGTCATGCTCACCAGCACGCCCTCGTCCTCGAGCGCCGTGAGCAGCGGAAGCACCAGGTCGGCGCGGTCGGTGACACCTGAGCGGTAGGTGCTCATCTCGATGATGCGCGGCACGCCGTCGATGGCCCGCGACCACCGCGCGCCCTCGGGCCCGGCGGTGGGATCGGCCTGGATGGTGACGAGCACGTCCACCTCGCCGGCCTCCAGCGCCGCGAGCATGTCCCCGGCCGTGGCGATGCCCAGCGCTCGCAGGCCCGGGCCGCTCACGTCGGATGCCAGCTCGATGGCCCGCGTGGCGGGGTGGCCCTCGATGAGCGCCGCGAGGCCCGCCGCTGCGTCGGGTTCGGCGGCCAGGTCGGCCTCGTCCCACAGCACGATGGGCCGCTCGGCCGCGCCGATGACCTCGGCGACGATGGGCAGGGCGTCCTGCAGGTGACCGGGCGCGGTGCGGGTGACCTGGCATGACGGGTCGAGCGCCGTGGGGCGCGGGCCGGCCAGCACCACGCGCGCGCCGCGGCGAAGTGCCTTGCGCAGCCGCAGCTCGGCCACCGGCTGCTGCGCGCAGGGGTCGCCGCCCACCACCACGATGGCGTCGGCCCGGTCGAGGTCGTCCATCTGGGCGCCGGGCAGGGCGCGCAGCGGGCCCAGCCCGTGGCCGGGGATGCCCATGCGGCGCACTATGGCCTCGCCATTGCCGGCGCGGGCGGCGAACTCGGTGGCCAGGAACCCGGCCTCCACGGTGACGGGCTCGCCCAGCAGCACGGCCACGCGCAGCTCGCGGCGGCCCAGCATGCCGGCGGCCTCGTTCACGGCGCGGTCGAGCAGCACTGTGCGCCGGCCCACGGCGTCCACCAGCAGCGGGCCCGTGATGCGCTCGTCGCTGCGAAGCGCCGGGTAGGCCCAGCGGCCGCGGTCGCAGATCCAGCCCTCCTCCACGGCGACGTTGGGCTCGGGGCGGCCGGTGAGGCGCTTCACCTCGTTGTCGCGCTCGGTGGCCTCGAGGTTGCAGCCCACGGAGCAGCCCGCGCACACCGAGGGGGTGTTCTTGATGTCCCAGGGGCGGCTGACGAACCGGTAGGGGTTGCTGGTGAGCGCGCCCACCGGGCAGAGGTCGATGGTGTTGCCCGTGAAGCGGCCCTCGTAGGGGTCGCCGCTGAAGGTGGCGATCTCGGTGTGGTCGCCCCGCTCCTGGAAGGTCAGCTGGCCGTCCTCCGCGACGTCCTGGCTGAATCGCACGCAGCGGTAGCAGGC
>CAIYRJ010000377.1 GCA_903928615.1 uncultured Actinomycetes bacterium
GCGCGGCAGCCGCCGCCCAGCGTCCCCTTCTCGCGGGTGTCGCCCTCAGGCCCCGCACGCTGGTGCCGGGCGTTGGTGGCCGCCTCACGTACACGCTCGCCAGGGCCGCGGCGATCACCATCACGTTCACCCGTGGCGCGGGGCGCGGACGCGACCGCGTCGTGCGCCGCATTCCCGCGGGCCGACTCGGTGCGCTGGCCGGCGACTCCCGGGTGCGCGTGCTGCACACCCCGGCGAACGCGAGGCGCATGAGGGCCGGTGCGTGGAGAATGACCGTCGAGGCGCGCGACGCAGCCGGGGCCGTGATGAGGCGCACCGTCCCGATCAGCGTGAGGACCAGGAGATGATCACGCGATGGTGCCCCGCATCCTCAGAGACCCGTCGCCGCCCCTCGCCGCAGCCGCGGCTTGAGGTAGGCCCCCCGTGGTGCCCCTTCCCCTGTTCCACAACGCGAAGATCGCGGGGGTCGCGTTCCGGCGTGCGCCCCCCAGCACCTTCAGCGCCGATTGGGTGAGCACGATCGGCACCGGCGGCATGGCCACGGTGTGGTGCGCCGTGGGCACGTACCCTCACGGGCATGAGCGACATGACCGTGCTGATCCAGGTCCGGGCGCCCCATGACGATGAGGGCCAGGCGCTCATCGAGCGCATCCAGGCGAGCCTGCCGCCCGGGATGAAGAGCGTCACCGGCTCGCTGCCGGGTGGCCGGCAGGCGCCCAGATTCCGGAACGCGCTCCTCATGAAGTTCCGCGCGCCCGCCGAGAACGCCGCGAAGACCCGTGAGATCGCCACGGACTACTTCCGCACCGACCCCCGGAAGATGTCGGTGAACTACGCCGCGCTCACGCCTGAGACCGGCACCTTCGAGGTGACCGCCTACTCGCCGGATGCCCCGCCCGAGGACATCGTGCTGGTGCAGGGTGACCACGACGACCTCAGCTGGTGGGACCTGATCGCATCGACCACCGACCCCACCGTGGCGCGGCACCTGATCGGGGAGCGACCCGGGGCGACGGGATCACGACCGTGACGAAGGCCCTGCGCACCGGCCAGGGCATCCGCCGAGGCGGTGCCCAATACGAGGCGATTCACGCGGCGCTGGCGCACGAGGCCGCGCGCGAGCTGGCGCGCGTGGGCTACGGGGAGCTCGACCCGGCCACGGTGGCAGAGCGCGCCGGGGTGTCGGCCCGCACGGCCTTCCGCCACTACGAGACCAAGCTCGCCCTGGCGCTGGCGGGCATCCAGTCGCTGCCCACCTACAAGGGGTGGCTCGCCGCCACCGGCCCGGACGACACCTTCGCCGACCGCCTCCGCCGGGGGCTTCGCGCGGGGGTGGATCACGATGAGCTCGTGGCCTACATCAGCGCCACCTGCCTGTCGTTCCGCGAGACGCAGCCCGAGTTGCTGCGCGCGCTGAAGCGGCATGTGCTCACCCCGCGCCAGCGCGAGATCGAGCGGTTCCTGGCCGAAGGGGAGGGCGCGGGGGTATTCCGGCCGGGCGTGTCGGCGCCCGCCTTCGCGGCAGCCGACCTCGGCCTGTTCACGATGTCGGCGCTCGGGCAGTTCCCGCTCGGCCGCGGGGAGGACCGCGTGAACCGCATGTTCGCGCAGTTCTGGCCCCTGCTGGCCACCGACGACCACCTTGACGACTGATCCCCCGGGGCCTTCAGGGATTCCTAACAGGCTGCGCACACATTCTGACAGTAATCACTGCCATTAATAACACTGCGTCCGTACCGTCAGCTCCATGACTACTCACCGAAGCACCCACTGGCGCAGCCTCACCCTCGGCTCGCTCTCCCTGTTCCTGGTGGCCGCCGGCGCGGGACTGCCGGCCGCCACCGCAACCTCCAACCCCATGACCGGCGGCGCAGCTGTTCCCGTCGCATCCTCACCGCAGTGGAACGCACCTGACGACTCCGTGGAGGCTCCTGCGTCGGAGATCCTCACGGGGGTGGGGGCCACCGAGGCCCCCACGCTCGTGGCGGTTCATGAGGTGGACGGCACGCCCGTCGTGAAGGTGTTCGACAGCACGAGCCGCACGGACGCCACGCGCATCATCGACCAGCAGCAGCAGGACGACGACCTCCTCAGCATCGAGGTCGAGACGCCGGTGAGCCTGCTCGAGGGCGGCGACGCGGCGCAGCTGATGGCCACCGATCCGCGCCGGGGCGAGCTGTGGGGCCTCGGGCGCCTGAAGGTGGAGCCCCTGTGGGGCATCACCCGCGGCAGCGGAATCGATGTGGCGGTGATCGACACCGGCGTGGCCGAGCATGAGGACCTCCAGGGCGCCCTGGGCCCCGGCATCGACATCGTCGCCGGTGGCACCGGACGCAGCGACGTCCATGGACATGGCACCCACGTGGCCGGCACGATCGCGGCCACCGCCGGCAATGGAGTGGGCGTGGCCGGCGTGGCGCCCGGCGCGCGCATCATGCCGGTGCGCGTGCTCGATTCCGGTGGGACGGGCACCAGCGGGGATGTCGCCCGCGGCATCATCTGGGCCACCGACAACGGCGCCGAGGTGATCAACATGTCCCTCGGCAGTCCCCAGCGCACGGCGTCGATGGAGACGGCCGTGGAGTACGCCGTGAGCCGGGGGGTCACCGTGGTGGCCGCCAATGGCAACGACGGATCGAACGCCCCCATCTCCTACCCGGCCGCCTACGACGGCGTGGTGGCGGTGGGCGCCACCAACTCCGCCGATGCCCGGGCGTTCTTCAGCTCGCAGAACGCATCGGTGGACATCGCCGCGCCCGGCCAGGGAATCCTGTCCACGATCCCGGGCAATCGGTACGCCGCGAAGAACGGCACGTCGATGGCCGCCCCGCACGTGGCCGGCGTGGCCGCCCTGATCCACTCGTATGCCCGCGCCACCAACCAGAACGTGGCGGTGGCGAACCTGCTCACCGGCAGCGCGCAGGACCTCGGCGCCCCCGGCCCCGACCGCGACTTCGGCCACGGCATGGTGGATGCCGCGAAGGCGCTCAGCGTGCTCGCCGGGGATGAGTCCACCCCCGCGGCGCCCACGAACCTACGGGCGTCATCCACGTGGTGGAGCCGCGCCACGATCACCTGGGACCTTCCCGCCACCGGCCCCGCGACCACGGCCACGCGCGTGACGTTCTCGGATGGCTCGCCGGCATGCCTCATCACGGCCCCGTCCACCACCTGCCTGCTGCAGGGGCTCAAGGCCGACACGCAGTACACGCTCACGGCGAGCGCGATCGGCCTGGCGCGCGGGTCCGCCAGCTCCCAGCCGGTCACCTTCCGCACTCCGGTGCGCCCCGATGCCGCCGGTGACACGCCCCAGGCGGCTGCGCCGCTGGACATCACGAAGCCGGTGGATGAGCTGCTCGACCAGGCCGGCGACGTCGACTGGTGGACGTTCACGCTGAAGGAGCGCGTCAACCGCCCCGACATCCACCTCACCAACCTGCCGGCCAACTACAACATCGAGCTGTTCCGGGTGAACGGCGACCGGCCGATGGAGCGGATGTGGCTCGGCCAGGCGTCGGAGGCGCGCGACGAGATCATGGGACCGCGCTTCTGGTACTGGGAGCCGGGTACCTACCGCATCAGGGTGTACGCCGCGAGCGGCGCCGCCACCAGCGAGACGCAGCGCTACCGCCTGCGGGTGTTCGCGGGGGAGGTCGCGCCGGCTCCGAACCCGGCACCCACGCCCACTCCGCCTCCGACGCCCGCTCCGGCTCCGGCCCCGACGCCCACGCCGGCTCCGGCCCCGACGCCCGCTCCGGCCCCGGCCCCGCCGGGCACCCCGGGTGACACCCAGGGAACCGCACGCCCGCTGCCGGCGTCCGGCACCGTGCAGTCGGTCATGAGGTCGGCCACGGACGAGCAGTGGTGGAGCTTCACCCCCACCACGGGTGGCGACTACCGGGTGCTGCTGGGCGAGCTGCCGCGCAACTACAGCCTGGCGGTGTACTACCCGGGCGGGAACCAGAGCACGTCGGGCTCGACCACGCGGGATCGGACGATGACCATCACCGCGAAGGCGGGCCAGCCCATCACCATCAAGGTGAGCGTGGGCACCGGCGGGTTCTCGGCCACCGCTCCGTACCGCGTGGGGGTGTCGCCCGCGGGCTGACGCCACGA
>CAIYRJ010000378.1 GCA_903928615.1 uncultured Actinomycetes bacterium
GCCGCAGGATGGCCCGCAGGCAGGCGGCGAACGTGTTGCCGATCTCGGCGTCGATCGGCACCTGCACGATGCCGTCGATGTCGTATTCCACCGGATCCTCGGTGGTGATGAGCTTGTCCTCGATCTCGTTGAGCTCGGAGAGCGCGGAGTAGAGCGTGGTCGTCTTCCCGGAGCCGGTGGGGCCCGTCACGAGGATGATGCCGTTGGGGCGCTGCATCACCGTGCGGAACTGCCGCAGCGTGTCGGGGGGCATGCCGATCTTGTCGAGATCGAGCGAGACCACGCCCCGGTCGAGCACCCGCATGACCACGCTCTCGCCGAAGAGCGTGGGGAGCACGCTGACGCGGAGGTCGACCGGATGGCCGCCCACGCTCAGCTCGATGCGGCCGTCCTGCGGGAGGCGGCGCTCGGCGATGTCGAGATTCGCCATCACCTTGATGCGCGTGGTGATCGCGAAGGAGAGGTGCTTCGGCGGGGGCACCATCTCCTGGAGCATCCCCTCGCTCTTCAGGCGGATGCGGAACTCGTTCTCGAAGGGCTCGAAGTGGATGTCGCTGGCGCCGTCGCGGATCGCCAGGAGGAGCACCATGTTGAGGAGCTTCCGCACCGGGGCGCTCTCCGCGAGCGCCTCCACGCTCGTCAGGTCGGCGGGGCCCTCGCCGGTGATGCCCGCCGCCTGGGCCGCCAGCTCCTGGTCGTTCTCCAGGCTCTCGACGATCGATTCCACGCTCTCGGTGTCGGCCGAGTAGTGCTTGTCGATCGCCTTCTGGATCTCCTGCTCCGTGGCCACGACGTTGTGGATGTCGAAGCCGAGGAAGGTGCGCAGCTCGTCGGCGATCTGGATCTTCTGCGGCTCGGCCGTGGCCACCGTGAGGCGGTTGCCCGAGAGCTCGACGGGGATCACCCGGTAGAGCTGGGCCATCGGCTCGCTGACGAGCTTGAGCACCTCCGGCGAGATGGTGCGGTCGTAGAGGGTGACGAAGGTGGTGTTCCACTGCTCGGCGAGCGCCTCGCCGAACTGGTCCTCCGAGAAGAAGCCGAGCGACATCCCCACCTTGCCGAGCAATTCGCCGCCGCGGGCCTGCTGCTCCTCGAGCATCTGCTGGAGCTGGCCCTCGTCGATGAGGCCGAGGTCGATGAGGATCTGTCCGATGCGCTTCAGGGCCATGGTCGTGGTTCCACCGCCGGGGCGGTCGGGGGGGCGGGGCTCGTGTCGGGAACGGGGCTCGATCCGGGGGCCGGGCGGCACGCGCCGCCCCGCCGCACTACAGCTCCTTCGCCTTGCGGCTGATGTCTTCCTCGTCGTCGAACACGCCGGCCTTGGCGTTGGCGATGCGCCGGGCCAGGTCGTCGGGGGCCTGCGACTTCGCCATCACCGCCTCCTCGCTCACCTTGCCGTCGTTCCAGTGCTTGAAGAGGTGGTCGTCGAGGAGCTGCATGCCGAGCTTGGCGCCGGTCTGGATGGCGGAGTTGATGCGGAAGGTCTTGTTCTCGCGGATCAGGTTGCCGATCGCCGGCGTCACCACGAGCACCTCGTAGGCCGCCACGCGGCCGCCGCCGATCTTCGGCAGCAGCGCCTGCGACACGATCCCGATGATCGCCGTGGAGAGCTGCGTGCGCACCTGCTCCTGCTGGTTGGTGGGGAAGGCGTCGATGATCCGGTTGACCGTGCCCTGGGCGCCGGTGGTGTGGAGCGTGCCGAACACCACGTGGCCGGTTTCGGCCGCGGAGATCGCCGCCTCGATCGTCTCCAGGTCGCGGAGCTCGCCCACGAGGATCA
>CAIYRJ010000379.1 GCA_903928615.1 uncultured Actinomycetes bacterium
CAGCACGATCGGCACGCGCACGGTGATCGGCGACCAGGCCGTCGTGCGCGAGGACGTCCGGATCGGCGAGGCATGCGGCATCGGGCGCGGGGTGTGCATCGAGAACCAGGTGGACATCGGCTCGCGCTGCTCGATCCAGAGCAACTCGTACATCACGCGGCTCTCGGTGCTCGAGGACGACGTCTTCATCGCCCCGTGCGTCACCACCACGAACGACAACTTCATGGGGCGCACCGAGGCCCGCCACGACCTGCTGAAGGGCGCCACGATCCGGCGCGCGGCGCGCATCGGCGGTGGGGTGGTGATCCTCCCGGGCATCGAGATCGGCGAGGAGGCCTTCGTGGCCGCCGGCGCGCTTGTCACCAAGGACATCCCCGCCGGCAAGCTGGTGGCCGGGCTGCCGGCACGCGTGTGGCGCGACGTGCCCGACGAGGAGCTGCTCGACAACCAGTAGCGCCCCGGCGCGGTATGATCCGCGCCGCCAAGGGGAGTACCCCGTCAACGGCACCGGTCGTCACTACGAGCCCCCGGGCTCCGGCCGTGCCGCCCACCACCGGGTGGGGGAGACCTCGGCTCGACATCCATTGATCGAGCGGAGGTCCGCACGCGGTGAACGAGGCACTCGACTTCGCGGTTCCCCTGTGGGCTTGGTTCGCCCTCGGCGGCGGCATCGTGGTGATGCTGGCCATCGACCTGTTCCTGCATCGCGACGACCACGTGGTGTCGTTCCGCGAGGCCGCCATCTGGAGCACCATCTGGATCGCCGCCGGCCTCGGGTTCGGGCTCATCATGCTGTGGTGGCAGGGCGGCGACGCCGCGGCCACCTACTACTCGGCGTACCTCATCGAGAAGGCGCTCTCGGTGGACAACGTCTTCATCTTCGCGCTGATCTTCGGATACTTCGCGGTGCCCGACCGGTACCAGCACCGCGTGCTCTTCTGGGGGGTCATCGGCGCGCTGGTGATGCGCCTGGTGTTCATCTTCGTCGGGTCCAGCCTGCTCGAGACGTTCTTCTGGACCGCCTACGTCTTCGGCCTCTTCCTGGTCTACACCGGGTGGCACATGGCCTTCAGGCACGACGCGCCGAAGGACCCCGGCAACAACATCATGGTGCGGCTGATGCGTCGCGTCATGCCGGTGACCGGCGAGTACGACGGCAACCGGTTCTTCACCCGTGTCAATGGCAGGCGCGCCGCCACCCTGCTGCTGGTGGCGCTGGTGGCCATCGAGTCGAGCGACCTCATCTTCGCCATCGACTCCGTGGCGGCGGTGCTGGCCATCACCACCAACACCTTCATCGTGTGGGCGTCGATCGCCATGGCGGTGCTCGGTCTGCGCGCCCTCTACTTCTGCCTCGCCGGCCTGCTCAGGCGCTTCGTGCACCTGCACTACGGGCTGGCGTTCCTGCTCGTGTTCGCGGGCGTCAAGCTGATCCTCTCCGAGACGCCCGTGGGCAAGCTGCCCATCTGGCTCTCGCTATCGGTGATCATCGGCGCGCTCGCGGTCTCGATCATCTGGTCGCTCTGGGCTACCCGAAAGGATGGTTCTGACCCGGGCCCGCCCGTGGCCGGCTGACGCGCTGATACCGTCGGCCCATGGGGAGGGTGCTGGCGATCATCGTGGTGATGCTGGCCCTCTGCACGGCCCCCGCCGCGCTCGCGGTGGTCGGCGGCACGCCTGCCGATCCGGGCACCGGCGACCACGTGGTGGCCCTCATCGACCCGACCCAGCCCACGGCGCGCGCGGGCCAGTTCTGCACCGGGACCCTCCTCGACCCGCAGTGGGTGGTGACGGCCGGTCACTGCACCGCCGGGCTGCGCCCGGACCAGCTGGTGGTGGCCGTGGGGCAGCCGGTGCTCTCACTGGTGGCCGATGGCAACCGCTACGCCGTGGATGCCATCGCGCAGTACCCGTTGTACGACCTGCGGCGATGGGGCCACGACATCGCGCTCGTGCACCTGGCCCAGCCGGTGCCCGCGTCCATCAGCCCGGCCACCGAGCGCTACCAGCGCGGCCCGCGTGCCTCGTACGCCGCCAATGGATGGGTGTCGGGATGGGGCGCCACCGCCGAGGCGCCGAGCGGCAGCGACCAGCTGCTCACCGGGCAGATCTCGGTGTCCACCCCCGCGCAGTGCTTCTCCCTGGGCGCACCGTGGGGAACCATCTGCGGCACGATGCCGTTCTCCAGCGAGGCCTCTGCGTGCTGGGGTGACAGCGGCGGGCCGCTCGAGCACGAGGGCGTGCTCATCGGCATCGTCTCGTTCGGTCCCGAAGGCTGCGACAACACGTCTCCCACGGCCTACACCCACGTGGGCACCTACAGCACCTGGATCGACTGGGTGCGCTCCGGGGGCGATGCGCGCGTGAGCCTGCCCGAGGTCACCGCGATCTCGGCCCGACAGGTGCCCGGCACCCGCTGGACCCGGCTCACGATGCGCTGGTGCCAGTCGGGCGGGGTGGGGCATCGCATCACCACGCGCTTCCGGGCCGCGCACTCCGGCGAGGCGTGGCACTACACCCGGGCCACGTCGCGAACCATGCGCAGCAGGTGCGGGGCGTGGTCGGTGGAGCACCGGCACGCGCACCGCACGGGCCAGGTGCTCACGGTGTTCGCCGACGTGCGCGACGCCACCACGGGCATGCGCTACTGGAGCACCTACCCGGTGAGGGTGCGCATCAGGTGAGCGCGGTCAGCGCGAGGCGTAGTTCTTGGCGTACCACTCCGCGTACTCGCCGCTCTTGATGGGCTCCCACCAGGGGCGGCCGTCGCGGTACCACTCCACCGTGGCGGCCAGGCCCTCGTCGAAGTCCACCTGGGGAGCCCAGCCCATGGCGCGCATCTTCGAGGTGTCGAGGGCGTAGCGGCGGTCGTGGCCGGGGCGGTCCTCCACGTAGGTGATGAGCTCATCGGAGGCACCGGTGTGGGCGAGGATGCGACGGGTGATCTCCAGGTTGGGCCACTCGTTCCCGCCACCCACGTTGTAGACCTGCCCGGCCTCGCCGTGCTCCATGGCGAACCAGATGCCCTCGGCGTGGTCGCGCACGTGGATCCAGTCGCGCACCTGCTGGCCGTCGCCGTACACCGGAAGCGGCAGGCCGTCGAGCGCGTTGGTGATGAACAGCGGCACGAGCTTCTCGGGGTACTGCCGGGGGCCGTAGGTGTTCGACCCGCGCGTGATGACGATGTCGTATCCGAAGGTGTGGTGGATCGCCAGGGC
>CAIYRJ010000380.1 GCA_903928615.1 uncultured Actinomycetes bacterium
ACCACGCCCTGGGCCTCCTGCCCCGACTCATGGCCCTTGCCGGCGATGAGCACCACGTCGCCGGGTGCCGCGAGGGCGATGGCCTCGGCGATGGCCGCCCGGCGGTCGGGCTGCACCACCAGCTCGGCGGGCCCCTCGGCTGCCCCGGCCACGATGTCGGCGATGATGGCCTCGGGGTCCTCGCTACGGGGGTTGTCGGAGGTGACGATGCACACGTCGGCGAGCGCGCGGCCGAGGGCGCCCATCTGGGGCCGCTTGCCGGTGTCGCGGTCGCCCCCGCAGCCGAACAGCACGATCAGCCGGCCGTCCCCGGCCAGGTCGCGCGTGGTGCGCAGCACGTTCTCGAGCGAGTCGGGCGTGTGCGCGTAGTCGACCAGCACCTGGAACGGCTGCCCCATCTCGATGGGCTCGAGGCGCCCCGGCACGCCGCGGAGCGCCGCGATGCCCTGGGCCACCGCCGACTGGTCGAGGCCCATGGCCTCCCCCACCGCCACCACGCCCAGCACGTTCATCACGTTGAAGCGGCCGCGCAGCACGCTGGCCACCTCCATCGCGCCGCGTGGCGTGCGCACCGTGGTCGCGAAGCCCTCGGCGCCCATCTGGATGCGCTCGGGTGCCACGTCGGCATCGGGGGCGTCGATGCCGTAGCCCAGCACCCCGGGGCGCAGCAACTTCCTGCCCCACGCGTCATCGGCGTTCACCGCCGCCGGCGGATCGGCGCCGTGCCCGTCGGGTCGCTCGAAGAGCAGCCGCTTGGCGTCGAAGTACGACTGCATGTCACCGTGGTAGTCGAGGTGGTCGCGCGTGAGGTTGGTGAAGATGGCCCCGGCGAACTGCAGGCCGGCCACCCGCCCCTGGTGCAGGGCGTGCGACGACACCTCCATGGCGCAGGCGGTGTCGCCCGCCGCGCGCATGCCGGCGAGCAGCGCCTGCATCTCCACGCTCTCGGGCGTGGTGTGCGTGGGCACCGACGACTGGCCGCCCACCACCACCTCGACCGTGCCGATGAGCCCGCAGGGCAGGCCGGACGCCTGCATGACCGACCGCACCAGGTAGGCGCAGGTGGTCTTGCCGTTGGTGCCCGTGATGCCCACCACGCGCATGTGCTGCGAGGGATCACCCGCGAGCCGCGCCGCCATGATGGACATCGCGGCGCGCGGGTCGTCGGCCACCACCTGGGGCACCGGCAGGTCGAGCGGGCGGCCCACCAGAAGGGCGGCGGCCCCCCGCTGCACGGCGTCGGGCGCGAAGTCGTGGCCGTCGGCTCTCGTGCCGGGCAGGCAGGCGAAGAGATCGCCCGGCGTGACATCGGCCGACCGGTACCGGATTGCCGTGATCTCGGGGGTGGAATCGTCCTGCGCCACGAGCCGCGCGCCGGGCACGCCGCCGGTCAGGTCATCGAGCCTCATCCGGGGGCCACGTTACCAGCGCTCCCGGCTACGTCCTCACGGGGCGATTCGCAGGTGGCGAAGGGCGAATTCGGTGATCTGCTCGAAGGCCGGGGCGGCCACGTCGCCGCCGTAGAACGACCCCGCGGCGGGCTCGTCCACCATCACGGCCACCACCAGCCCGGGACGGGTGGCCGGCGCGTAGCCCACGAACGACGCGATGTAGGTGTCCACGTACTGGCCGGTGTTGGGGTCGATCTTGTTGGCCGTGCCGGTCTTGCCGC
>CAIYRJ010000381.1 GCA_903928615.1 uncultured Actinomycetes bacterium
CGACGACCAGCCCGATGGCGGCGCGGCGCACTTCGCCGCAGTGATCCGCGCGCTGCGCGACCGGCTCCCCGATGCGCGGGTGGAGGTGCTCATCCCCGACTTCCGCGGCAACTGGGACGCCCTCGACATGGTCATCGAGGCCCGCCCCGACGTGCTCAACCACAACACCGAGACGGTGCCCCGCCTGTACCGGCGGGTGCGGCCGGGGGCGCGGTACGAGCGCACCCTCGAGCTGCTCGAGCGCTCGCGCGCGGCGGGGCTGCCCACAAAGAGCGGCATCATGGTGGGGCTCGGCGAGGAGCTCCCGGAGATCGCCGCCGTATTCACCGACCTCGCGGCCTCCGGCTGCGAGGTGGTGACCGTGGGGCAGTACCTGAGCCCCTCGGGCAACCACCTCCCCGTGGAGAGGTTCTACGCGCCGGCGGAGTACCCGGCGCTCGCGGAGCTCGGCCGCGCCGCGGGCCTCGCGCACGTGGAGGCCGGGCCGCTCGTGAGGTCGTCGTACGAGGCCGACCGGGTGGCCGACGAGGTCGGCGCCGGGGTGGTGTAGGCGCTGCCCCGCGGCGCCGCATCCCGTAGGTTCCCACCATGCAGCTGATGACTCCCCAGCAGGCCAAGGACGCCATGGATGCCGGCACCGCCGTCATCATCGACGTGCGCGAGGACGACGAGCTCGCCCAGGCGGCCATCCCCGGCGCCCGGCACATCCCGATGGGCGAGCTCCTGGATCGCCTCGCCGAGGTGCCCCGCGACACCACGGTGATCTTCAGCTGCCACAGCGGCGGCCGGTCCGAGAACGTCTGCCGCTACCTCGAGGAGAACGAGGGCTTCAGCGACCTGGTGAACCTCGAGGGCGGCATCGTCGCCTGGAGTCAGGCGGGCCTGCCGATCGCGCAGTAGCCGAACCCCGGTGTCAGGCACTTAACCGAGGCGCGCACATGATGAACCGAAGCGCGCGAGGGACGCGCACCTCGGTTAAGTGCCTGACACCGGGGTTAGTAGCGGCGCACGGTGCGGTAGAGGGTGTCGCGCTGCACGGCGCGGCGGCCGGTGGCCTCGATGGCCTCCACCATGCGCGGGGTGTCGAGGGTGAAGGCGGTGCCCGCGGCGCGCACGACGTTCTCCTCGATCATGATCGAGCCCATGTCGTCGCAGCCGGCCTCGAGCGCGAGCATTCCGATGCGAAGGCCCTGCGTGACCCACGACGACTGCATGTGCGGGATGTTGTCGAGGTAGAGCCGCGCGACGGCGTTCATCATGAGGTAGTCGGCAGCGGTGGCGTACTGGTGGTCGTCACCGCGCGCCGAGCAGCCGCCGGACTGGTACGACCAGCAGGCGAAGGCCGTGAAGCCGCCGGTCTCGTCCTGCAGCTCGCGCAGCACGCGCAGGTGCTCCACGCGGTCGTCCACGGTGTCCACCGTGCCGTACATCATCGTGGCGCTCGTGCGCAGCCCGCGCAGGTGCGCCTCGCGCATCACGCCGATCCACTCCGCAGTGGTGGTCTTGCGCGGCGCGATGACGTCGCGCACCCGGTCGACCAGGATCTCCGCGCCACCGCCCGGGATGGAGTCGAGGCCCGCCGCGATGAG
>CAIYRJ010000382.1 GCA_903928615.1 uncultured Actinomycetes bacterium
AGGAGAAGTTCGTCGCCGTATCCCAGTTGGGCAACGGGCCGCGCGTCATGACGAGCCAGGGCGACATCACCCTCTCCTGCTCCAGCATCTCCGGCGCGACCAACTCCACCTATACCCTCGCTCCCGCGGACTACCAGGCGTACGTGAGGGTGGAGGTCGCGGCAGCCAACGGCGTCGCGCCCAACGGGGTTGCGACGAGTGCTGCCTCGGCCGAGGTCGCCGGGCAGGCGCCGAACAATGCCGCGCCCCCGAGCCTGTCCGGCACCGCGCAGGTCGGCCAGACCCTCACCGTCGATGGCGGCACCTGGACCGGCTCCCCGACGCCGGATCTCTCCCTCCAATGGAGGCTGTGCGATGCCGGGGGTGGCAACTGCCAGGACATTGCCGGTGCGACCGCGTCCGCGTACACCATGTCTCCGACCGATCAGGGGGGGACCATCCGGGTCGGCGTGACCGCCACCAACCCGCTCGGCTCTGCGAGCGCCACCTCGGCACCGACGTCGATCGTGGAGCCCTCGCCGCTTCCGTCGCCGCTACCACTGACCCCAGGGCTCACCCCCTCGCCATCCAACGCCTTCTCGGTTCGCTCCAGCCGCGCCAGCGGTGCCGTCATCACCACGGTGCTGCGGGTGCCCGGCGCGGGACGAACTGCGCAGGTGGGCCGGGTCCGGGGGGCCCGGGGCGCTGCCTGCACGGCAACGCGAACGTCGAGGGCGGCCGGGACACTGACCCTCTCCTGCCGGGTTGCTGTTCGCGCCCTTCCGCGGGAGTGCGGAAGCACCGTGCGGGTGTCGCTCCGAACCACCTACACGCCCGTGCGGGGAGCGCCACGTTCCAAGGAGCGAGTCGTCTCGGTCCGCAAGCGGTGCCCCACCCCGCGCGTGACCGGCTGACGCCGCGCGGAGCCGGCCCGAGTGCGGTGGTCCGCCGGGACCATCTCGCGCTCTCGCCGGAGACCGCAGTGGTCAGCACCACGGCGGTTCGTGCCCCAAGGTGTGCGTACAGTCCCCGCGTGGGCGAGATGGACGGCCATCGCAGGGACTGGGAGGCGCTTGGGGATCTCGATCCCCTCTACGCCATCCTGAGCGCGCCCGATGCCAAGCACGGCGAGTGGGATGTCGAGTCGTTCCTCGCCACGGGCCAAGCCGACGCCGCGCGCATCGTGGGTGCGTGCGAAGCGCTCGGGCTGCTCGCGCACCGGGGCTCATCATTCGAGCTCGGGTGCGGAGTGGGACGCATCACCCGGGCCCTCTCCCCCTCCTTCGGGCGCTCCGTCGGCGTGGACATCAGCGCGCCCATGATCGAGCGGGCCCGGGAGATGAACGCCGATCGCCCGAACTGCGCGTGGGTGGTGAACGACGCCCCCGACCTCTCGGCGTTCGGGGACGGCGAGTTCGACCTCGTGGTGTCGTTCATCGTGCTGCAGCACGTGCCCGATCGCGCGGTGATCTCGTCATACCTGCGCGAGATGGCCCGCATCCTCGCGCCGGGCGGGGCAATGGTGGTGCAGATGCCTGCCTCGATGCCCCTGCGCCAGCGCATCCAGTGGCGTCGTCGGGCGTATCACAGCCTGCGCGCGGTGCGGGTTCCCGAGCGCACGCTCTACGAACGCCTCGGCCTCGACCCGATCCGCATGAACTGGATGGCGCGACGCGACGTGGAGGCGGCGATCCGGCTTGGAGGAGCGGATGTCATCGCCGTGCAGGACGGATGGCTGGGGGATGGCTCACGGGTGGGCCGGGAGGAGAACCTCACCTACATCGCCACGCGTTAGGATTGCGGGCATGAACGTCGTGATCGCTGGTGGAGGAATGGTCGGCCTCACCCTCGCGCGCCTGCTGCGCGCCCGGGGCGTCGAGCCCGTCGTGATCGAGCGCATGCCCGAGGGGGCCTACATCCCCCGTGGCTACATGCTCGGGTTCCAGGGGTACGAGCCCCTCAAGGAGATCGGGGTGCTCGATGAGGTGTGGCCCGAGGGCCGCGAGATCGCCCCGCAGGGCACGAGCGCCGTGGCCGTATGCGTGGAGGTGGGCAAGGTGATCCACGCGATCGCCCGCGACCTCCCCGTGCTCTACGAGCACTCGGTGAAGGACCTCGTGTTCGATGACAGCGGCCGCGTGGTCGGCGTGATCGCCGAGGGCCCCGATGGCGACGTGGAGATTCCCTCCGACCTGGTGGTGGCCTGCGACGGCAAGCAGTCGCGGGTGCGCGAGATGGCCGGCATGGAGGCCGTGCTCACGCAGCTGCCCGAGGGCGAGCTCAGCTGGATGAGCAGCAGCCCGTCGGAGACGTCGTTCTCCATGGCCTACATGTCCGATGGGGGCCACATCGGACACCTGTCGTGGCCCCAGGGCTCCGGCGGGTGGAGGTCGTGCAAGCGCGTCGGCGCCGAGGCGGCCCTCGCCCCGGGCCTCGATGCCGTGAAGGAGATGTGGTCGCGGCTTCTGCCCGAGTCGAAGCTCGGCGTGGACGGCCTCGACAGCATCGACCAGGTGCGCTACTCCGAGCCGGAGCTCCTCACCACGCCCGAGTGGTGGAAGCCCGGCATCGTGCTGATCGGCGACTCCGCCCACTTCTTCGGACCCGAGACCGGCATCTCGTCGGGCATCGGGCTTGGCGACGCCCACGCGCTCAGCGAGGCCATCGCCCAGAACAAGGACGACGCCGACGCCGCGTGCCAGTCGTACGTGACCTGGCGCGCTCCGGTGGTGCGGCCCTACGAGGCCATGGATCCGGGTCGCGAGCGCATCCTCACCGCGGGCAAGCAGCCCCCGGGCCCCGGCGAGGCCTGGCCGCCCGAGTAGCGCTCAGGTGGTGCGCGGCGCTCCCTGTGCCGGCGCGTTGTCCTCTGCGAGGTGCCGTCCCAGGTTGCCCGAGCGCCCGAGCTCGA
>CAIYRJ010000383.1 GCA_903928615.1 uncultured Actinomycetes bacterium
CCTCGGCTGCCTTGCGGGCCGCCGACTTGCCGAGGCGCCATGCGCCGTAGCAGAGGAACAGCCCGATCACGAGATAGGGCAGGCCGAACAGCAGGTTGTTGTCCCCGAGGAAGATCAGGAACACGATGCCCCCGACCACGAAGATCAGGCCGAGGAGCCACGTGAAGAAGACGCCGCTCGCGGTGTTCACGAGGCGGCCTCCCCGAAGTGGGACTCAATGGCCTCCACCACCCGCGGGGCCAGGTCCGACCAGTCCGCGCCGTCGGTCTTCGTGACGCTCACGAAGTTTGCCGTGGCGAACACGTTGGTCACGTCGCCGAGGGCGAAGATGGCCGCGCCGAGCGGGGATGCCGCCGGGTCGCTGCCCTCCTTGAACGTCTCGGCGCCGCCGCCCGTGGAGGCGCGGTCGAGCGTGAACTTGACGGCGTTCGGGTTTGGAGTGGGCTCGGGAGAGACCTGCACCGCTTGCACCTTCCGGGGTCGCTTGACGCCCCAAGACTAGGCGGGTCGGCCCCCCGAGTGGTTGGTACGGTCCTCGGCATGAGCAACGACGCCGAACGCCAGCGCCTGGCGGCCCTTCTCGCCGAGCGCGCCCTCTTCCGCGAGTCCGTCGTGCTGGCCTCGGGCCGGCGCTCGGACTACTACCTCGACGTGCGGCAGGTGCTGCTCGATCCCGAGGGGGCGCACCTCGCGGGGCGCCTCTCGTACCCGCTGCTGGCGCCTGCCGGCCCGCGCGCGGTCGGCGGCCTCACCCTCGGTGCCGACCCGCTCGTGTGCGCGGTGAGCGCGGCCGCATATGCCGACGGCACGCACTGGACGGGCTTCTTCGTGCGCAAGGAGGCCAAGAAGCACGGCCTGCAGCACTGGATCGAGGGCCCCTTCGTGGAGGAGGGCACCCCCGTGGCGATCGTGGACGACGTGCTCACCAGCGGCGGGTCGATGCTCACGGCGCTCGAGCGCGCCCGCGCGGCGGGCGCCGAGGTGGTGGCCGCCCTCGTGGTGGTCGACCGCGGTGAGGATGACGGCCGCGCGAAGGTGGAGGCCGAGCTCGGGGGCGCCCCGCTCCACGCCCTGTTCACCGCGCAGGAGCTGCTCGCCCTCTGACCCCTGACGCACCCCTCGTGCTGCGCGTGGCCGGCCCCCTCGCCGAGGTGGCCGATGCGTCCGGCACGCGGGAGGTGCGCCTTGCCCCGCGCCTGCCGGGCGGCCCGCCGGTGGCCGGCGATCGCGTGGTGGTGGACGACACCGGCACGCAGGGGATCATCCGCGAGATCCTCCCGCGACGCACGGTGCTCGAGCGCATCGGCAGCGGGGGACGGGTGCGCGCGGTGGTGGCCAACGCCGACCTGCTCGTGGTGGTGGCCGCCGTTGCCGAGCCGCCGCTCGTGCCGCGCCTCATCGATCGCTACGCCGTGGCCGCGGTCGCGGGGGGCCTGGACCTCGCAGTGGTGCTCACCAAGCACGACCTCCCGCACGACCCCGACGAGGTGGCCACGGTGGTGGCCCGCCAGCGCGCAGCCGGGCACGTGGTGCTCATCGGCTCGGCGCTCGACCCCGCGCTCGTCAGCCAGGTGCGCGAGCTGGTGGACGGGCGCATCGCGGCGCTCGCCGGCCACTCGGGCGTGGGCAAGTCGACGCTCACCACCGCGCTCACCGGCGTGCAGCGCGCGGTGGGCGAGGTGTCCGATCGGCTGCGCAGCGGGCGCCACACCACCACCGACCCCCGGCTCATTCCGCTCCCGGGCGGTGGCGCGGTGGTGGACACCGCCGGCGTGCGGTCGTTCTGGCTGCCGCCGATGGGCGCGCCGCAGATCGCCGCGGGCTTCCCGGACATCGCCGACGCCGCGTCGCGCTGCCGGTTCCCGGACTGCCGGCACATGGGCGACGCGGGCTGCGCCGCGGTGGATGAGGTGGACCCCGAGCGCCTGGCGTCGTACAGGGCGCTGGTGGAGGCCGCGGAGTCGGCGGAGCGATTCGCGCGAGGCCGCGATTAGTTACGTATGATGCGAAGTGTCGCCCGTCCGGGCACGTGAATCCCCAAACGCGACGCCGCGCAGAGGTACGACATGAGCACCAAGAAGACCGGCTGGGAGGAGCTCGACAAGTGGGTCGGTGACGGTGGCGGAAGCGCCTCCGACGCCCCGTCGGGCGAGAAGAAGACCGGCTGGGAGGCCCTCGACAAGTGGGTGGGCGGTGGAGCCCCGCCCGAGGGCGTGCCCGCCACGGGCGAGAAGAAGACCGGCTGGGAGGCCCTCGACAAGTGGGTGGGCG
>CAIYRJ010000384.1 GCA_903928615.1 uncultured Actinomycetes bacterium
CGTACTTGAGGTCGGGGCGGTCCAGGGCCGCCACCTGCGAGAGCGCCGTGAGGTCGAGCAGGCTCGACACCGGATAGACCTCGTCGTCGGTGACGCCCAGCCCCTCCTTGATCTCCTCGAGCAGGGTGCTGCTGCTGCGGGCCTCCACCTCGAGGCGCACCGGGCCGCCGAAGCGGCGGCGGCGCAGCTCGCGCTCCACGGCGTTGAGCAGGTCATCGGCCTCGTCGGAGATCGAGAAGTCGGCGTCGCGCGTGACGCGGAACAGCACCCGGCGCGTGATCTCCATGCCCGGGAACACGTCGCCCAGGTTCGTGGCGATCACCTGCTCCACCGGCACCAGCAGCTCGCCGGCGCGCACGAACCGCGGCAGCATGCGGGGCACCTTCACGCGGGCGAAGCGCGCCTCGCCGGTCTGCGCGTCGCGCACCGTCAGGCCGAGGTTCAGCGACAGGCTGCTGATGTACGGGAACGGAAGGCCCGGGCCCACCGCGAGGGGGATCAGCATCGGCTGGATCTCGCGCTCGAAGCGCGTGCGAAGGTCGTCCTGGGCCGCCTCGGGAAGGTCGTCGATGTTCGTGACGACGATGCCCTCGTCGGCCAGCGCAGGGCGCACCTCGTCGCGCCAGATCGATGCCTGGAGCGCCGTGAGCTCGAGCACGCGCTCGCGGATTCCCGTGAGCACCTCCTCGCGCGGCAACTGGTCGGGCGTGGATGAGGCCCGGCCCGCCTCGAGGGCGTCGATCACGCTGGCCACGCGCACCATGAAGAACTCATCGAGGTTGCTCGAGAAGATCGAGAGGAACCGGCAGCGCTCGAGCAGGGGCTGCGCGGAATCAGCCGCCAGCGCGAGCACGCGGGCGTTGAAGTCGAGCCACGAGAACTCGCGGTTCACGAACAGCGCAGGATCCGAGAGGTCGCGCGAGGTGGTGCCGAGGGTGGCCATCCGGCCATGAAAGCCTGTTTTTCCCACCGCTTCCAGCCCGAACGCGGTTTCCGCAACAACCGCGAAACGCCCGGTTCAGCCGGTTGCGGTGCCCGATCCCCCGCTGCCGGCGGTGCCGCCGCGCGAGCCGGTGGTGCCCGCCGAGGTGCCACCGGTGGTGGCTCCGGTGGTGGCTCCGGAGGCGCCCGTGCCGGTGCCGGTGCTACTCGTGGTGGCCCTCGTGACCGTGGCCGTCACGAGGTAGCGCGGGCGCACCAGGCGCTGGGCGCCCGCCAGGCGCACCTCGAGCAGGTACTCGCCCTCCTCCGGCGCCCGGAACGTGAGCGTCTCGGCCGGGCCCTTGTTCACCGCGCCGGCCAGGAGCCACTGGCGCGCGAACTTCGCGCCCTGCCGGTAGAGCGGGGTACCCGGCTTCCAGAGGTAGAGGTCGACGTCGTTGCCCGACTGCACCGTGGCCTCGGCCGTGAGCTGCTGGCCCTTCCTCAGGTAGACGACCGAGTAGTCGCGCAGGTCGGCCCAGGTGCGCAGGCGGCCCTTGCGCTGCCCGTATGAATACCCGCGGGCCACCAGCGGGCTGAGGCTGCGGGCTCCAGGGGCGTCGTCATCGGGCTCGGTGGTGTCGAGCCAGGGTGGCTTGGCGGCGAGCGCGCGGGGCAGGTCGACCATGCCCGATCCTCGGGCGCGGTCGAGGCCGCCC
This sequence comes from uncultured Actinomycetes bacterium, assembly GCA_903928615.1. Taxonomy (GTDB): domain Bacteria; phylum Actinomycetota; class Thermoleophilia; order Miltoncostaeales; family Miltoncostaeaceae; genus SYFI01. The sequence goes on from CAIYRJ010000384.1 coordinate 1,641, forward strand.
GGCACGGTGCGCGCGGTGGACATGATGATCTCGGTGAGCTGGTCGGCCGTGAGCGACGGGCGCGCGGCCAGCAGGCGGGCGGCCACGCCGGTCACCACCGCAGCGGCCATCGAGGTGCCGCTGCGGGTCTCGAAGCGCTGTCCGCCCTCGGGGCCACGCGCGCTGCCGGCCACGATGTCGCGGCCGGGCGCCGCCACGGCCACGTGCATGCCGCGCGTGCTCTCGGGCAGGGCGTTGCCGGCCTCGTCGGTGGCGCCCACGGCCAGCACGTGGCGATAGGCGCCCGGGTACTCGCACTGCGTGATGCCCACCACGCCGCAGGTGTCCTTGCCGCTGTTGCCGCTGGCCGCCACCACGAGGATGCCCGCGCGCACCGCGGCGTTGATGGCGTCCTGCTCCACCTTCGATCGCGACGAGCCCTGCAGGCTGAGGTTGATGATGCGCACCCGCTGGCTGATGGCGTAGTAGATGCCCTCGGCCACGGCCTGCGCGGACGTCTGCCCGGTGGGCCCGGCGATCTGCACGGGCAGGATCGTCACGCCCGGGTTGGCCTCGGGCCCGGACGCCACGGTGGCGATGATCCCGGCCACCACGCTTCCGTGCCCCTGGGCGTCCACCAGCGGGTCCCCGCCGCCGAAGGCGTACGACTTCGCGCGGGTGGTGTCCACCCGGTTGGCGAGGCCGGCGGCCTGCGGGGCCACGCCGGTGTCAAGCACCGCCACCAGAGGGGGCTTGTTGTAGATGCGGCCGGCGGGCGTCCATCGGATGGCACGCAGCCACGCCTGGCCCGTGAGGGCCTGGACGTCCTGGTCGAAGATCGGGGCCTGCGACTCGCGGGCGGTCTCGCGGGCGCGGACAGGCGCCACGATGGCCGGCGGCGGGGCTGCGTGCACGGCGATCATCGGCGCTTGGCCACCGCGACGAACACGAGCCCGGCGACCAGCAGGATGCCGATGATCACGGCCACGATCACGCCGAGCCCGAGCAGCAGGGGGATGCCCACCACGATCGCCTGGGCACCGCCGATGATGATGAGGGCGTCGCGCCCCAGGCCCGCCGGCACGCGGCTGAGCAGCCCCACGGAGAGCGCGAGCACGATCACGGCGCCCAGCAGCACCCACAGGAACGAGGGAGCCCAGAAGAGCAGCAGGATCGCCTCGGCGGCTGCGAGGAGGATGGCCAGGAGCAGGCGCCTGCCCACCAGGGCACGGTGCCACCTCGCCCCCTGGCGGGGGGGTTCCTCCTCGATCACGATCTGCATTTCCGACACCGCGCCGAGGGTAACAGCGAATGCCACGGCCACGGTCGCACCCGGGCGCGCCGGCACGGTTCCGGCGGCACCCCGTGCTTCACTTCCGGCCATGCGTCGCATCGCCCTCCTCATCGCCGCCGCGTCGACCATCCTCGCCCTGCCCGTTGCCGGGCTGGCGAAGGGCCCCGCCATGCCATCCGAGGCCGAGCAGCAGGAGGCCGTGGCGCGCGTGGCCGCCCTGGGCGTGCCCATCTACGAGGCGGGCACCCAGGGCAAGTACGTGGCCATCACGATGGACGACGGACCCGGGCCCTATACGGGCAAGGTGATGGACGAGTTCAAGAAGTACGGCTTCCGGCCCACCTTCTTCGTGAACGGCAAGAACTTCGCCCGATGGAGCGACACCCTTCGCCGCGAGAGCCGCGAGGGCGCGGTGGGCGACCACACCTGGTCGCACCCCTACCTGCCCGGCATCCCGGCGTCCCGCCAGATCTCCGAGGTGTCGCGCAGCATGACCGCCTCGAGCAACATCACCGGCGACCGCGTGCAGCTGTTCCGGCCGCCGTACGGATCGACCACCCTGCCCCTCAACTCGTGGCTCAAGGACAAGGGCGTGCTGAACGTGCTCTGGTCCACCGACAGCCGTGATTCGCTCGGCGCGAACCGCGAGGAGATCCTCCGCATCAGCAAGGCGGGCGTCAAGCCCGGGGCGATCATCCTCATGCACGAGAACCGCGGCCAGACCTACTGGGCGCTCAACCGCCTGCTGCCATGGATCAAGAAGCAGGGCTACACGGTGGTCACGGTTCCCGAGCTGATCGCCCTGAACCCGCCCGACCTCGCGGCGGTCAAGCGCCGCGCAGGGTCCGGCGTGGGCTTCCGCTAGGCCGGCTGCGCCGTGGCGCCGGGGAACCCGGCGCGCAGCACCTGCATGCCCGGCCGGGCGCGCGTGATGCGATCGGCGAGGCCGTCGGCTGCGTCGGCGTCCGGGGCGATGGCGCACATCGCCGAACCGCTGCCGCAGAGCAGCGCCGGCGCGGCGCCGACTGCCTCGAGGTCGGCGTGCAGGGCCTCGAGGGAGTCATCGAGCGACCGCGCAGCGGGCCAGAGGTCGTTGCGGCACCAGTTCGCGAGGCCGGCGGCTGATTGCGGTACCGGCACGGCGTCGTCGGGCGGCGGGGCCGGCAGCGCGTCGAAGGCGGCGTACACCGCGGCGGTGGAGAGCCCGGACCCCGGCGCCACGATCACGCACTCGAACGGCGGGGCATCCGCGGGGCGCAGCACCTCGCCGCGACCGGTGGCCCACTGCGCGCCGCCGCGGATGAAGAAGGGCACGTCCGACCCCACGGCGGCCGCGGCGCGCTCGAGCCGCTCGGCACCCAGGTGGAGCCCCAGCAGGCGGTCGGCCGCCATGAGCGTGGCGGCGGCATCGCTGGATCCGCCACCGATGCCCGCCTGCGCCGGCAGCACCTTCCCGATGTCCACGGCGAGTGGCGGCAGGGACTCCCCCGCCTCGGCCTCCAGCGCGTCGAGCGCCGCCCACGCGAGGTTGGCGGGGCCCTCGATGCCCGGGCAGGTGACCCGGCGCTCGTCGGCGCGGGCCACGGTGACGCGGTCCGCCGGGCCGTGCAGCGCCACCATGAGGGTGGTGAGCGGGTGGTAGCCATCGGGCCGCACGGGGCCCACGAGCAGCCGCAGGTTCACCTTGGGCGGCGCATCGACTGTGACGGACTCACCGGCGCTCATGGCTGCGCGCCCTCCCAGTCGAGGGCCGCCGCGAGGCGCGGGTAGTCAGCGGGCGCCACCTGCTCGGGGCGCACCGCGGCGTCGAGGCCGAGGGCGGCCAGCGCAGCCCTCACGGCGTCGCGGTCGGCGCCCGCCTGGCCGAGCGCGTTCACGAGGGTCTTGCGGCGCACGGCGAAGGCCGCGCGCACGATGCCCCGCGTGGCGGCGCCAGGGGCCGGGGCCACGCGCCGCAGCGCCACCAGCGCCGAGTCCACCCGGGGCCGCGGCGAGAACACCTCGCGACCCACGGCGCGGCGCCCGGACGCCTCGCATGCGAGCTGGATCACCACCGACGGCCCCCCGTAGAGCCGCGACCCCGGGCCGGCCAGCCAGCGGTCGGCCACCTCGCGCTGGGTCATCAGGGCCCAGTGCGCCACCAGGGGAAGGCGGCAGATGGTCTCGATGAGGATGGGCGTGGCCACGTGGTACGGCAGGTTGCTCACCACGCGGGTGGGCGGTGGGTCGAGCCCTTCGAGGTCGACCTTCATGCAGTCGCCCCAGTGGATGCGCACACCGTCCATTCCCGCGGTGGCCTCGGCAAGGGGATCGGCCATGCGCGGGTCCACCTCGAGGGCGTGCACCACGCGCGCCGCGCGGCCGAGCGCTGCCGTGAGCGTGCCGAGCCCGGCGCCGATCTCGAGCACCACGTCGTCCGGGCCCACCTCGGCCATGCGCACGGCGAGGTCTGCGAGGTTCTCGTCGAGCAGGAAGTGCTGGCCCAGGTCGGTGTCCGGCCTGATGCCATGCCGCTCCATGAGGCGCTGGGTGCCGACGCGCTCCGGGGGCTCGCTCACCATCCGAATACGCGCGCGGCCGTGGCGGAGGTCGCTGCGTCGAGGTCGGCCACGGCATCCCCGCGCAGCTCGGCCACGCAGGCGAGCGTGTGCGCCACGAAGGCTGGCTGATTGCGCTTGCCGCGCATCGGAACGGGTGCCAGGTACGGCGCATCGGTCTCCACCATCAGGCGGTCGGCCGGGATGCGCGGCACCACGTCGCGCAGCGCGGTGTTCTTCGGGA
>CAIYRJ010000385.1 GCA_903928615.1 uncultured Actinomycetes bacterium
CGCCACTGGGGGTCCGTGGCCGCGTAGGCCTCTGCCAGGAAGGCAAAGCCGTTGATGGGATCGGTGCTCCAGCCGGGGCCGTCGCGGAACGCCCAGCCGCGCTCATCGCGAATCGGATCGACCACCGTCATGCCGATGACGCCCTCGAGGCCCTTGAGCCTGCGGGCGATCACCACGCGATGCGCCCAAGGGCACGCGAGGGACACATAGAGGTGGTAGCGACCGGCCTCGGGAGGGTGGGGACCCCGTGGATCGATCGTGCCCCGGAAGGCGGACTCCTGGCGCACGAAGCGCCCCCGGGAGTCCGTTTCGGCCCCGAACTGCGGCGGGGCGCTCACGCGCCCCGCCTCACCATGCGATGTGTCAGCCGTCGTACTACGCGGCGAGCATGCCGCTGCTGCGCTGCTGCTGCACCTTCTCGAGGTACCGGTGCGACGGGCAGTAGTCGGAACCGGTCACCGGAACGCGCTGGCAGGCCTTGCCCTTGCGGTTGGTGGCGCGGCAACGGAGGAGGTCGGCGGAGCCGCGCTCGGCGATTTCCTCGTCCAGGTACGCGAGGGCGTTGTTCATATGCACCTCGATTACGTCATAGACCATGAGCTGCATCGACACCGGGAAGAGCGCGCGAACGTCGGAGAACAGCGAGGCCGCGGGGCGTGCAAAGCGGCGGTGATCACGGGCGAGCCGCTCGATGGTGCGCTCGCAGGCCGACAGGAGGAGACGCTGACCGAGCTCGGGACGGAGCTGATCCTTCAGGAGGTACGGCTGGAGGTCTCGGTAGATCGCGCGTGAGAAGCGGTACATGACGCTGTCCTCATTCGTTTGCTTTATCGCTTGGTGAGAGGTATCCAACCTACTTGTCCATGTTCTGTCAAGGTTTCGTCGTCAAGGAAATTGCCGCTCAGAGCGCACAAACGGGCACGGTTCGTGGTCGCACTCTTCAGATTGTGCGCTAGGCAGCGTCGGGCGGGGCGGAGGCCGCTCCCTGGCCTGCGGCCTCGGCCTCGGCCTTCATGCGTGCCTCGGCCACCTCGAGTGGCTCGGGGCCGCACATGCGGCAGTAACGGCGCCCAGTGACGCCATCCACGCGCACCTGCGGGCAGCTGTCGGGGTCGTCCCAGAGGCACGACAGGGCGCTCATCACCATGTGGCGATTGTGTCAGAGGCAGCGTCCGCATGCCGGGATGGGACAATCCCGCCAATGGGCGACGCAACGGCAAAGGTGAGGCTCGACAAGTGGCTATGGGCTGCGCGCTTCTACAAGACGCGCGCACTCGCCACGGAAGCCGTGAACGGTGGCCGCGTGCACGTGAATGGGCAGCGCGTCAAGCCCGCACGCGACGTTCGCATGGGCGATGAGATCGAGATCACGCGGCCGGGACACTCACCGCTGACCGTCATCGTGCAGGGCCTCAGTGACCGCCGGGGGCCGGCAACCGAGGCGCAGGGGCTCTACGAGGAGACGCCCGAGAGCGAGGCTGCCCGCGAGAAGGATCGCCTCATGCGCAAGATGGCCCCGCCGCCGCCCGGCGCCGAACTCGGCTCCCGGCCCACGAAGCGCGATCGGCGGCGCTACGACGACGCCCGGAGGCGTTCGCGCGGCTAGATCCCGCGCGGCACCACCAGCGGCTAGCGCCCGGCGCCGTGCAGGTACGTGATGTCCCGGTCGGGAGGATTGATCAGCGCCTGGCGGCGATCCTCGATGGCCTGGGCCCACGGCTCGGATATCACCGGCCAGCGGTCGAGCACCTGCTCATTGCGCATGAACCACAACAGCTCGGGCCTCGTCCGATCGCGCGCCGTGTGGAACCCGGGATCCTCCGCCATGGAGAAACGATGCCTATCGACGCCCCGGTTTCAAGCGACATCGGTTCCCCCCTCGCCGGAAATCATTGTTATGTGCATACCATCTGGCGGTCCCGCCGCTCCAGATTCCCCCATCGGGCGGCGCCCGAACGGGCCTACTGCACGGGGACGGTGGCGAGGAACGACCGGTCGAGCGTGAAGCCGCCGGCCTCCTCGAGCACGCGGATGCGGTCCTCGAGCGGCGGGTGCGTCTGGAACAGCCCGCCGAGCGATCCCGTGAGGCCGCGGCCCTTCACCAGCGGGGACTCGATGTACAGGTGCGCGGTGGCGCGGCCGACGTGCGATACCTGCCGGGTGTCCGCCTCGAGCACCGCGAGGGCGCGCGCCATGCCCTCCGGGTCGCCGGTGATCTCCGCGGCGGTGGCGTCGGCCAGGTACTCGCGACGGCGCGAGAGGGCCATCTGGATCATCGCCGCGCCGATCGGCGCCAGGATGAGCGCCACGATCACGCCGACCAGGGCCAGGGGGTTGTTGCCGCTGTTCCGCCCTCCCCCGAAGATGAACACGCGCAGGAGGATGTCGGAAAGGATCAGCAGGATGCCGGCGAGCACCGATGCCAGCGCCATCAGCCGGATATCCCGGTTCCTGACGTGCGCGATCTCGTGCGCCATCACCGCGCGCAGCTCACGGGGGCCCATGATGTCGAGCAGGCCCGTGGTGGCCGCCACGTAGGCGTGCTTGGGGTCCCGGCCGGCCGCGAAGGCGTTGGGCGCCGGGTCCTCGATGATGTACACGGCCGGCGTCACCGGCAGGCCCGCCCCCACCGCCGCGGCCTCGACGGCCTGCCAGAGCTCGGGGTGCTGGTCGCGCGTGATCGGGTGCGCCCCGGCGAGCGACGCCACCACCTTCGCGGCGGCGAACCACATGAACAGGCCGTACGCGATGAGCGCGATGCCCACCACGGAGAGCACGCCGATGTCCACGAACGGGTACACCGCGAGCAGGATGATCGCGATCAGGACGACGAACAGCAGCAGGAGCAGCAGCGTCCTCCACCGGTTCGACCGGATCTGCTGCTGGAGCGTCACCTACTGCTCGAAGGAGACCTGCGGTGCAGCGCGCACGGCCTCGTCCTCCTCCTCGAAGAACTCAGCCTCCGAGAAGTCCCCGAAGTTCTTGATGACGTTGCTGGGGACGGTGTTCTGCGTGGCGTTGTACGTGGCCACGGTGCTGTTGTAGTACCGGCGCGCCGCCGCCAGCATCTCCTCGACGTTCGCGAGCTCGGTCTGCAGCTGCAGGAAGTTCGCCGACGCCTTGAGGTCCGGGTAGTTCTCGGCCACGGCGAACAGCCCGCCGAGCGCCTGCCCCAGCAGCGTGTTGGCGGCGCCCGTCTCGGCCACGCCCTTGGCATCCATCGCCTGGGTGCGCGCCTCGGTGACCTTCTGGAACACGCCGCGCTCATGCTCGGCGTACCCCTTGACCGTCTCCACGAGGTTCGGGATCAGGTCATAGCGACGCCGGAGCTGCACGTCGATGTTGGCCCACCCCTGCTGCACCTCCACACGAAGGCGCACGAGGCGGTTGTACATCGAGATGATCCAGACGATCAGCAGGATCACGACGACGACGATGATCAGGATCAGCCACCAGGACATGACCCCATCCTTGCATGCCTGCGCGGCGCGCGCAGGCGAACGGGTCAGGCGGGGACGGCCCGCCCGCCCTCGGGATCGCCCGTGGCGCACAACTCGGCGAGCGCGTCGGCGATCTCGTTCACACGGCGGCCGCCCACGTCGTAGGTGGCCACGCCCTGTACCGCGTTCACGATGCGGCTCTCGAGGACCGTGGAGATGACCAGAGCCCCCTCGGCCTCGGCCAGGTCATCCACACGCCGGTCGCGCACGTGCAGGGTGGTCACCTCGGAGATGAGCCGCCGCGTGATGGAGTCGAGGATCCCCGTGTCGAGGGAGGGCGCCACGAGGTCGTCCCCCTCGAGCCACACGAAGCTGGCCACGGGGCACTCGAGCACCCCGTCGGTGTCGGCGTCGATGAGCAGGGCGGTGTTGGCCCCGGCCTCCCCCGCGAGGCGCTGCGCCTGCATGTTGGCGGCGTAGCTCAGGGTCTTCGAGGCGATCAGCAGCGGCGTGACGCGGTGGGCGACCGGCAGCACCGACCAGCCCTCGGGAGCATCCGGGAAGAGCGCCTCCTCGCGCAGCACCCGGTGGCCGGAACGCGTGAGCATCACGCGCAGAGCGCAATCCGGCGCGGATGTGACGGCCGAGAAGCGCTCGATCTCGTCGCGAATCAGGTCACGATCGAACACCAGGCGCACCATGTCGGCCGACCGCTCCATGCGATCCAGGTGCGCTTCGAGGGTGCGTGCGCGGTGTCCGTAGAGGCGCAGGCCCTCGAACACCCCATCACCGCGGACCAGGCCGTCGTCCAGGGGCACGCGCGGCACC
>CAIYRJ010000386.1 GCA_903928615.1 uncultured Actinomycetes bacterium
CCCCCGACCCCGATGGGCCGAATGACGGGGGTGGCACCACGCCGCAGAAGCCCGTCACGCCCCTTGTGTTTCCGGACGCCCTCAACGACCCCGGCGTGACGAGCCTCCTCAATCTGCCCATCCGCACCAACGCGGGCCAGGTGGCGCGCGCACGCATCACCTGCACCATCAACGGAACGGGGCGCCTGGCGCCCGGGCGTCGCTGCCGGGGCTTCATCGACCGCCGCGTGCTCAAGGTGCGCGTCACCTGCGGTCGTCCGCTGCGCGTGCGCGTGCTGGTGACGGCCCCGGCCACGGACCAGTACCGGGAGATGCGGAGGTCGAGGACCTACATCACCACGGGCGCCTGCGCCGTGACCGGCTAGCGAAGGCGTCGCCGCTCCGGGAAGCCCCGGGGTGCTCCTACGGAACATGGATTACGGTAAGATTGTCTCCGTAAGCACATAAGGGGACCCTCCATGAAGCGCCTTGTCGCGATATCCACCTGCGCCGGACTCGTTGCCCTTGGCATGTCGGCCACCGCAAGTGCCCAGCCGAAGGCCGGCGCGAAGTGCGCGAAGAGCGTCAAGGTGGGGAAGACGGTCAAGCAGGGTGGCGTGACCCTGAAGTGCACCAAGACGAAGAAGGGGAAGGTGTGGCGCCCCGTCGTCACTCCGGCCCCGACCCCGGCCCCGGCACCGACTCCCACCCCGACCGCGCCCGCGAGTGGCGGCGCGGGCATCGTGCCCTCACGCACCTGGAAGTGCGCCGTCGGGGCGTATCCCTACACCTCGTACCAGAAGCTCGTCACCTCGGGGTCGTCGTACACCGTGTCGTGGACGGACGGCACGGGGGCGAGCAACGGGACCATCGTTGCCGGCACGCACGCCCCGCTGAACTCGGGGACGGTCATCAAGTTCGTGGGGGGCGCCTGGGACAACCAGAAGGGCGAGTACGCCCCGGCGGGCACGAAGACGAGCCCGAGCCTGCCTCGGCTCACCGTCGACCAGGTGTATGTGGATGGCGGCCTCAACAACAACTACTACCCGGTGACCTGCTCGCCCGAATAGGCCGAATGAGTAGCGGAGGAGGGACTCGAACCCCCGACACGCGGATTATGATTCCGCTGCTCTAACCAGCTGAGCTACTCCGCCAGGACGCCGCTCGCGCGGCGGTCGGCGACGCTAGCAAAAGAGCGGCCCCCTGCTTGCCCCTGACGGCTGTCCATGGCGTTGACGGAAGACCGCACGGGCGCCCCCGGCGCGTCTATGGTGCCCCTCGTCAGGCAGCCCTGCGGACGGAGCACCATGAGCGGTTACCAGATCGGCGTCCTCTTCCACCTCGTCGGGGTGATCCTCTTCTTCGCCGGCGCGGCAGTGGCGGGAGTGGTCGCCACGGCAGCGCCCAAGCGGGAGAAGCCCTCCGAGATCGCCGTCATCCTCGGGCTCGCCCGCTACGGCGCCATCATGCTGGCGGTGGGCGGAGTGGTGCTGCTGCTCGCGGGCTTCTACCTGTCCGGGAAGATCGACGGGTACGGCCAGCGGTGGCTCGAGATCAGCATCGTGCTCTTCGTGATCGCCCTTGTGGCCGGATGGCTGGGCGGCCGCCGAAGCCGCAGGACGCGCGAGTACGCCGAGCAGGTTGCCGCTGGGGGCGGGGGTGATGGGGTCACGCTGCGCGCCATGCTGGCGAATCGCACCACGTGGGTGCTGAACTGGGC
>CAIYRJ010000387.1 GCA_903928615.1 uncultured Actinomycetes bacterium
CTATCCGCACCGCCGGGGCTGGCGGTTCGGGGTGCTCGTGGGCTTCGACGGGGCGCACGCGGTCGTCGCCGGCCCGGACGGCGAGCAGCGGCAGCGCGTGCCGGCGTCCACGGTCACCCCCTGGCCCCCGCGGTAGGCCCCGCCGCTCACCCGGCCCCGGCGGCCGCCCGGTCGAGCACGAGCAGCTGCGATGGCGTGCTCACGCGCCCGGCCGGGATCGACCGGTCACCGCTCTCCAGGCGGGTGACCATCCCGGCCTTCGCCGCGCCTGTGACCAGCCACAGCACGTGCCGTGCGCCGTCGATGGCGGGGTAGGTGAGGGTCACCCGCTGCGTCCCGTTGAAGGGGCGCGCGGTGGCGGCAACCGGTGCGTCGGACACGTGCAGCACCGGGTCCCCAGGCGCGAGGCTGGCCGTGTGGCCGTCGTCCCCCAGGCCCAACTGCACCACGTCGATGGGGCCGCCAAGCGCTGCGAGCACGTCGAGGTAGTCGTGCACCGCGGCCTGCGCCCCGCCATCGACCCGCATGGGGTGGGCCCGGGCCGCGGACGCCGGTGATTCCGCGAGCAGCGCCGCGATGCGCGTCCAGTTGCGCTGGTCGTCGCCATCCGGCGCCACCCGCTCGTCCACCTGAAGGATGTCCACGGCGCTCCACGGCAGGTCATTGGCGAAGAGGACCTCCATCATCGCCCACGGGGATCGGCCCCCCGAGAGCGCCAGCGATGCCCGGCCGCGCTCCTGCACGGCCCCCACCAGCAGGTCGGCGATTCTCCCGGCGGCCCATTCGGCCGCCGCGACGTCATCCCCTGGGACCACGCGTTCACGCATGCGCGGGAGGGTAGCCTTGGGCCGGGCGGCGCCACGGGCGCGTCGCGGCACCGGAGGGCGCGCATGCGGATCGGGATGATCGGGCTCGGCAGGATGGGGGCCAACATGTCGGAGCGCCTCGTGCGCGCCGGTCACGAGGTGGTGGGCTACGACCGCGACCCCGCCGCCGTGGACGCCGTGGCGGCGCGTGGGGCCGAGGGCGTGGACGGGCCGGCGGCGCTCGTGGCGGCCCTCGATGCACCGCGGGTGGTGTGGTTCATGCTGCCGGCCGCCGTCACCACCGGTGCCATTGACGAGGTGGCGGCGCACCTGGAGCCCGGGGACATCGTGGTGGATGGCGGAAATGGCCACTACCACGAGGACATCCGCCGCGCGGACGCCCTGGCCGCGCGCGGGATCCACCACGTGGACGCCGGCGTGAGCGGTGGGGTGTGGGGCCTCGAGCGCGGCTACTGCCTCATGGTGGGCGGCGACGACGGTGCGGTGGCGGTGCTCGAGCCGGTGCTCGAGGCCCTTGCCCCGGGGGTGGACGCCGCTCCCCGCACCCCCGCGCGCCATGGCGACCCCGCCACGTACGAGCGCGGCTGGCTGCACTGCGGTCCCGCCGGCGCCGGGCACTTCGTGAAGATGGTGCACAACGGCATCGAGTACGGGCTCATGGCCGCATACGCCGAGGGCTTCAACGTGCTGCGCCATGCCAACGCCGGCTCCGATGATCGCGCGGCCGATGCCGAGACCGCGCCGCTGTCGGATGCGACGCTCTACCGATACGACATCGACATCCCGGCGGTGGCGGAGCTCTGGAGGCGGGGTAGCGTGGTGGAGTCGTGGCTGCTCGACCTCACGGCGGATGAGCTCGCGCGCGACCCCGACCTCGCGGGCTTCTCCGGGCGGGTATCCGACTCGGGCGAGGGCCGCTGGACCGTGCAGGCAGCAGTGGACGAGGGCGTGCCGGTTCCCGTGCTGGCGGCCGCGCTGTTCAGCCGCTTCTCCAGCAGGGGAAACGACGAATACGCCAACAAGGTGCTGTCGGCCATGCGGCGTGGCTTCGGCGGGCATGCGGAGGCCACGGGATGAGCGAGCGCGCCGACTGCCTGGTGCTCTTCGGGGCCACGGGCGACCTGGCCTACAAGAAGCTCTTCCCGGCGCTGCACGAGCTGGAGTCGCGCGGGCAGCTGGGCATTCCCGTGGTGGGCATCGCGCGCGAGGGCTGGACCCTCGAGACCCTCTGCGATCGCATCCGCGACTCGCTGAAGGACGCCGGGCTCGATCCCGATGACGATGCCAGCCGAGCGCTCATCGCATCGATGCGCTACGTGCACGGGGAGTACACCGACCCGAAGACCTTCGACGACCTCGCGGCCGTGCTCTCGGACGTGTCGCTGCCCGTCTTCTACCTGGCGATCC
>CAIYRJ010000388.1 GCA_903928615.1 uncultured Actinomycetes bacterium
ACCCTCAGCATGAGGGGCAACAACATGCACCTGTTCAACTCGCTCGTCTCCGCGCCGGGCAACGAGAACGCCGTGGTGATGAAGGGGTCCGGGTCGGTGGTGGGCAGCACCATCTCCGGCGGGCGCCTGGCGGTGGGGCCGAACGGAGCAGGCCAGGGCGCCCCGCCACCGGTGGTGAACGCCTCGGTGCTGCAGGGCGGCTACGTGTCGTGGGGAGGACGCACGGCCATCTACAACTCGGCCATCACCACGCCCGCGCAGGCGAACACCTCCGCCGTGGAGGTGCGTGAGGAGCCCGGGCAGGCACCGGGGGCCGAGAACTACCCCTACATCGCGCTGTCGAGCATCTGGCAGCGCTCGTGCAGGCCGGCCATCAGCCTCTCCCGCCCGGGAATCGCAGGTCGCCAGGTCGCTGTGCTCCTCGCCGGTTCGCTTGTCCGGGTGCAGGCTCCCAACTGTCTGGCCCCCATCAGCGCCACCCAGCCCCTCGGTGCCGGCCGCGGGGGCGCATCCGCGAGCGTCGTGAACAACCGCTTCGCCGGGGTGCCGGGCCCTCTCGATGCCATTACCCTCGGCCTCGACGGACCGGTGCTCAGCGGGAACTCGGTGGGCGACCCGGGCGTGGAGGGTGGCCTCAACACCCGTGACTGGCCTGGCGGCATGATGCCGTCGGTGGGATCGCCCCTTCTCAACGCCGCCACCGACGCCTTCTCGGCCTCGGCGGTCGAGGTGGCCCCGCAGTCGCTCTCGTCGTGGCGGTATGGGGAAGCCGGCTTTCGCCCGCAGGGAGGCGCCAACCTGCGCAACCCCGCCCCCGACATCGGCGCGTATGAGCGCCCCGAGCTGCTCGGCGCCATTCCGCCGCCTCCGCCGCCCGGCCCCGGCGGCATCGACATCCAGCCGGGCGGCCCCGACGGCGACCTGGCCCCGGTGGTGAACGGCATGGACGGCGCCATCCCCGCCCCGGGCGCGCCCACCGCCGGCGTGGACACCGGGCAGAGGCTCACGCGGCCCACGTTCGGCGTCACCGCGCGCGTGGGGCTGGTGGTGAGGAAGACCGCACCCGTGGCGGGCCCGGTGCGCGTGCGCGTGCGCACGTTCCAGGCGTCGCGCGTGGTGCTGGTGCTGCGGCGCGACTTCCGCGACAACGACAGGGTGAAGCGCTCGCGCGTGATCGGTCGCCAGGTGGTGCGCTTCGCCACGGCCGGCGTGCGGTGGGTGAACGTGCCCCTCAACTCCGGTGCCCGGCGTGGCCTGGTGAGCATCGCCGCCACCGCGCGCCAGCCGGGCTTCGACCCGGGATCCGACATCGAGTCGCTGCGCCTCGTGGGCGGTGATCCGGTGACGGTCTCCGCCCCGTCCACGCTGCGCGCGGGGGCGAACCGGCTGACCGTCACCACCCGTCGCGCCGGGCGCGTGGTGCTGGTGGCGCGCACCTCCGCGGGCCGCGTGATCGGCAAGACGGCCTTCGTCGCGCGCTCGGCCGGTCGACGGGTGGTGACCGTCACCCTCGCGCCCGCCGCCCTCGTCACCGGAACCATCACCGTCTCCGCCCGCATCGCGGGGGCGGACGCCATCACGATCAACCGCCCGGCGGGCTGAGCGGGCGACGAAGGGGAGGCCCGGCAATGACGACACGACGAATGCTCACCGGCCTTGCCGCGGTCGCGGCGCTCATGGGCGTCGGGGCATCCACGGTGATGGCGGTGGAGCCATTCATCCCCGACCAGCAGATCGGGCAGGTGCGCCTGGGGCAGACCATGGCGCAGGTGAAGGCCGAACTGGGGCAGCCGTGGCGCGACGTGATGCGTCGCGTGGGGTCGGTGGAGCAGCACACGATGTCCTTCGGGCGCATCAACCGGAAGTGCCCGCCGAACGGCGCCAGGTGCCCGCGCATCGTGGTGCGCGTGAAGGGCAGCTCGGTGGTGAGCATCCAGAGCCGCAGCACGCGCTACCGCACGGCGGGCGGGGTGGGGGTGGGGTCCACGCGCGCCCAGTTGGAGCAGGCGATCCCCGGCCTCACCTGCGTCGACCAGGGTGCGCGCTACACGTACTGCACCAATGGTGATCGCACCAGCGCTGCCCGCACCGAGGCATGGCTCTCGCCAGGGAGCGGACGGGCCTACCTGATCGGCGTGCGCCGGGCCGCGTAGCCGAACCGGATCACCGGGCCGCGCCGCGTGATGCGCGGCATCATGCGGCCATGCCACTCAGCCGAATCACCGCAGCCGTCGACGGCACCCGCGCAGGCTTCGAGGCCGCGCGGCAGGCGGGGCGCCTCGTGAGCCCGGGGGGCTCCGTGCGCCTCATCGCCGTCGCCGACCCGTACTTCGCCGCCATGAACACCTGGGCGGGCCAGCGCCTGGTGTCGCCCGAGGACGTCGTGAAGAGCGGCGGTGAGCACCTGGCGAAGGAGCGCCTGCTCGAGCGCGCTGCCGAGGCGGTGGCCGACGGCCGCCGGCAGATTCCCAAGGGCGTCGACGTGACCGGCGAGGTGATCGAGGGCGCCACCCGCGATGTGCTCATCGAGGCCTCGCGCGACACCCGCGTGCTGGTGCTGGGAAGCCACGGCGGCGGGCGCGTGAGCGGGCTCGTGCTCTCGAGCACGGCCACCGACATGATCCGCCACGCCGCGTCATCGGTGCTGGTTGCCCGGCCGCCATTCGACGAGGACGACTTCCCGCGGTCGATCGCTGTCGCGGTGGATGGCTCGGAGCCGTCGCTCTACGCGCTCGAGGTGGCCCGCCAGATCGAGGTCGCGTGCAGCGGGCGCCCCGCGATGTGGGTGGTCACGGCCGGCCGCGTGGCCGCCGGTGCCATGGCCCCAGGTCCCTATGGGGACATCCCCGTGGAGCAGCTGCGCGGTCGCGCGCACGACGCCATCGCCCGCGTGGGTGACGGCGTGGACCTTATCGTGCTGGGCGCGCGCGGGCTCAAGGGCGCGAAGGCCCTGGGCAGCGTGTCGGAGCGCGTGGCCCACAAGGCGGCATCCTCGGTGCTGGTCGTCCGCCCGCACGCGTGATCCTCCACACCGAGCAGGGCCTCGCCGTGGGCGGCGTGGTGTGGATGCATCTCACCGACATGCCGGGCGACATCCACCCGTGCGGCGAGGCGGCGTTCCCCCTCGATGGCGACCCCTACGCGCTCATCGCCGAGATCCACGAGAACGGCACGCAGGCGCTTCCGAGCCGCGACCCCGACCCCGAGCGCACCTTCTTCACCATCACGCCCGACGAGCGGGAGCTGCCCACCCTGGCGGTGAGCGCCACGGGGGTGGCGGCGTTGCTTCCGCGGGTGGGCACCGGCCTGCCCGACGTTGAGGCCGGCGTGGCGATCGGTCACCACGCCGAGCCCGAGGCCATCGCCCGCGCATGGGGCCGGTGGCCGTGCGCACGCGACGCCTGGCGGCGGGCGTTCCGGCAGGCCAAGGACGACCCCGGCACCACCTGCTGGGAGATCATCGCGCCCGGGTGCGCGGTGGCGGTGGTGCAGGCACCCAAGGGTGAGGCGGCGGTGCCCGACCTCGATCGTGGTCCCCTTGACGCGTCGGAGGCGGTGCGGGTGCACCCCTCGCGAGGTGGCTGGTGGCGCGAGTGGGACTACGCCGGGGACGTCATCGACCGCGTGATGGCCATCATCGCCGTGGCCCCCGGCTTCTGGGATGACATTGCCGCCACGGCGATCCCCGACGACCTCAGCACCATGGCGTGGGACCCCTCGCGCCAGGCCATCGCCGGCGTGGTGGGCGGCCTGCCGGTCACCATCACCGCCGACAGCATCCTGGCTTTCGCGGCAGGGGAGGGGCTCACGCCCACCGAGGCCGCCACGCTCATCGTGGCCGCCGAGCTGCAGAAGTTCGTGGGCTGAGCGCCGCGGCGCCC
>CAIYRJ010000389.1 GCA_903928615.1 uncultured Actinomycetes bacterium
CGCAGGCGCTCCATCTCGGCGATGGCGTCTGCCTGCGCCGCGCTGGTGGCGGCCGCCGTGCCCGGGGCGGCGGTGCTGCCCGGTGATGTGCTGCCCGGCGCCACGCTGCCGGGCGCTGCGGTGCCTGCGTCGGGCGCGCCGCCTGCGGTGCCGCCCGCTGAGGCATCGGCCACGGTGCGCACCTGGGCGGGCACCGGCTGGGTCGACTCGCGCTGGCCGTCGTTGACGGTCTTGGCGACGATGGGCACCCCGGCGAATCCCGCCACCGTGATGGCCACCGCCCCCACGCCCATGCGGGCGCCGGTGAGCGAGGGGAGGTCGAGCATGGCCTGCCATGCCTGGCCCACGGTCACGGCCATGCGCGCGGTGCTGCGCTCGACGATGTTCAGGGCGGGGCTGGGGTCGGGCACGGCGAGCCCGGCGGCCACGGTGCCCACCACGGCCACGGGCACCAGCACGGTGATGCCGGCGTTGGTCTCGCGCCGGGCGCGCAGCGTGGCGCGGCAGGCGCCGCAGTGGCGCACGTGCCGCGACACCATGCGCCGGTCGCGATCGTCGGCCTCGTGGTCGGCCACCCGCTCGAGGGCGTCCTGCACCTTCTGGCACTTCTCGCCCGTCGCCAGGTCGAGGTGCCACGCGTGCAGGCGCTTGCGGGCGCGCACGATCGAGCGCTCCACCTTGCGGTCGGTGTAGCCGGTCATCGATCCGATCTCGGCGCGGCTCACCCCGGCGGTGCGAAGCAGCAGGCACACCCGCTCGGCCTCGTTGAGGGACGTCATGGCGTCCTGCAGCGTGCGGTAGCGCTCGCGCCACTCGGCCACGGCTGCGGGCTCGCGGGCCTCCTGGGCGCGGGAGTCGACGGCCACCTCGATGTCGTCGCCGGCGGGGGTCTCGCGGCCGTGGCGCCGGGCCAGGGTGGTGGCCTCGTTGCGGATCACCACGTGCAGCCACGCGATGAACTCATCCTGCGATGCGATGGGTCCCTTGGTGAGCGCGACCTCCATGCCGCGCTGGTAGGCATCCTCGGCGTCCTCGAGGGAGGGGGCGAAGCGCGCGGCGTAGCGCAGCAGGCCCGGCGCGCCGGCCATGGCCGCGAGGCAGAGCCTGCGACGGGCGTCGGCGTCGCTCTCGCCGGCCACGGGGGTGGCCAGCCGCGGGGTGTCGGAACCAGCGGGCTGCATTCAGGGGTCGATCGGGGATGGGAAATATGGCGTCACAGCTGCTCCTCTGCAACGGGGATTGCATGCCGATGTTCCGGCAGCACGTGTTGCATCAACGCCCGGGCGCGGCGTTTGCTCCCCCCTGGAGAGGCCCGACCGGCGATTGGTGACAGTCACCGGCCCGCTCGTAGCGGGAAAAAGCCGCGTAGGCTCGCCTGCATGAACCGGCTCGAGGCCCACGCGTGAGCGCTCCCCACATCCGCAGCGAGACCCGGCGCATCGTGATGTCGGAGATCGACGTGAGCCAGATCCACTTCACCACCGCCTACCGGTGGATGGATCGCGGCCTCTGCGAGTGGCTGGCCGACCTCGACTGGCCGTTCACCCGGCTGCTGGACGAGGGGGTGGGCATCCCGATCGTCGAGAGCCGCTGCAGGTTCCTCGCGAGGATCCTCCTCGACGACATGATCACCATCGAGACGTCGGTGGGGGGCGTGGGCACCACGTCATTCCGCAGCCGGCACAGGTTCCTGCGCGGGGATGAGCTGTGCGCCGAGGGGGAGCTGGTGCACGTGTGCATCGAGCGCGAGGGGCGCACCCCCGTGCCCGTGCCCGAGTGGATCAGGGTGGCGGCGACCCCCGACTGAGGGCCGCCGCCGCACCGGTGATCTAGTCGTCCTGCTCCACCTCGAGGATGGTGCCGTCAGCGGCGATCTTCACCTCGAAGAGCACGCCATCGGCGCGCGCCACCTTGACCTCCCAGGCGGCCGGGCCACGCGACTTGCGCTCCACCTCGCGCACCGTGCTGCCCGCGCCCACGGCGCCGATGGCGATCTGGCCTGCCTGGTCGGATGTGATGGATCCGGGCGGCAGCGGAGCCGGCGGCTGGTGGTGGTCGCCGCCGCCCGGCTTCGTGCCCTCCTCCACGCGCGACGACGCGATGCTGCCGTCGGCGTTCACGTACACCTTCACCCGGGCGCCGTCGGCGCGGAGCACCTTGACCTCCCAGGCCGCGCCGTACTCGTCGGCGCGCTCCACCTCGAGCACGCTGCTGCCGTCGCCCACGAAGGCGAGGGCGGCGGCCGAGGCGCCACCGGCGTCGATGGCACCGGGCGGGAGCGGGGTGGTGGGGTCGGTGGAGTCGCCGTTGTCGTCGGCCGCAACGGTGACCGAGTGCACGGTGGTGACGCAGTCGTCGTCACAGGCGCGCACGCGCACCCTGACGGTGGATCCCACCGCGCTGCGCACCTTCTTGAGCTTCGCGGTGCTCTGCACGGCCTCGTCGGCGGGCAGGGCGGGGTCCCAGTCGCTCACCTTGGCGCGGGCGAGGCGGCGCTGCACCGTCACCGTGATGCGCGGCGCGGTGGCCGAGGTGCCGCGCAGCGAGAGCACGTCGACCTCGAGCTTGGTCTTGCCGGTCTTGGTGGCCTCGACGCCGGTCACCTCGGGCGCGGCCATGGCGCTGCCGGCGATGCCCATGCCCGCGGCGGCCACCAGGCCGGTTGCGATGAGCGTGCGGTACCTCATGCCGAGTCCCTCCCGGATCGGTCAGTTGACCCCTCGACCATATGACGGGGCCGGTTCGGGGCGGGTGCGGGCGGCGTAAGGAATGAGTAAGCGTCGCGCGCTGGTTGGGTGGGCCTGTCGCCCGGGGGCCGGGAGCGGCCTGATTGCAGGGCTTTTGATGCAGAAGCGTGCAGATGTCGGCACGCGCGGGCGTAGAGGCGTGACGGTCATCGGGTGAAGGCTGGGGCCGACCACATCGCCGACGCCGGAGGCCCGCATGAGCGCCATCAAGGTTCCCGCCCACGCCTGGATCGTCCCGGGATCGCTGGCCATCGCCGAGCGACCGGGCGGAGGCGGGCGCAGCCATCGGGTGGCGCGGCGCAACGCCGAGATGGCCTGGTGGCATGAGCAGGGGGTGCGCACGATCGTGTCGGCCATGCGCAGCCGCCATGCGCTCACCGAGTACGCGCGCCTGGGCTACGGCACGCGGTGGTTCCCGCTGAAGGACGCCGTGCAGGCGCGCGGGGAGATCCCGCACCTGGCCGACGAGGTGGCGCGCCTCATCGCGCGCGAGCCCGGCGCCGTGCTGGTGCACTGCGACCGGGTGAGCGAGTGGCTCGCGGCCATCGACGCGGCGATCCGCCTGCGGCTCGGGTTGGCGGCCGATGTCGACACGGCCCTCGCGCAGGCCGAGGCCGACGGCATGCCGGTGGGCGACCTCGCGCGCGAGCTGCTCGACCCCGGGAGCGTGCTGCCGCCCGCGGCGTGAGGGGTGAGCGCATGGAGGCCCTGGACCTGCCAGTTGGCGCGTTCGTGATCGAGCCGGCCTTCGGACGCGTGGTGGTGGTTCCGGATCGGGCCATACAGAAGATTCGCAGGGACCATGGCTCGTACTACTCGCCTCGACGTCGCGAGATCCTGGAAGCGATCGCCAATGCTGATGGCAACGCACCAGATCCTCAGGCAGGTCGCCATCGCTACTGGCGTGACCGAGTCGGGGGCAGCCGCTGGCTGTTCATCGTGGTCGAGTACTCTCCAAGCGGACTCGGCGCAGTGATCACTGCCTTCCCTCGACGTCGACTTCCGAGATCACGATGACTGTCACCTTCGGCCCGTATACGTTTGACCGCGTCGACTACGACGACGAGTTCGACATCCTGCGGATGTGGCGATCCGATCCCGGGCCGATTGGTTACGACGACTGGGACGCATCCCAAGAGGACTACAGCGTCGTCTGGAGCGAGGGCCGCATCGTCAGCATCGAGATCATGAGCCCCCGCCGTCTCATGGAGCAGGGCAGGGAGATCGTGGTGACCCTCGAGGATGGAACCGTGCTCCGGTCGCCCGACGTGGAGCGGGCCATCACTCCGCGCAAGGCCGCCTGAGGAGCTTCGTGACGCCCCCTCCAGCAGGGGAAACGCGCTAGGAGCCGTAAGGATCTCGTGAGAAGCGGTCGTGATGAACCGCTTTCTCTTGCCGGTCGTCGTGGCACCCGCATAGCCTGCGGGCCGCTCCGGGGCCGCGCGCCCATTTCCTGCTGCGCTCGAGGGCCTCAACCACCGTGACGATCCACTCCCTATTGGAGGCTCTCCGCCGCATGCGACGCTCGCGCACCCAGATCATGATCACCCGCGGCACGATCGCGGTGCTGGCCGCGGGCGCACTGGCCGGGTGCGGGGGGGTGGCCGCGCAGCCGACCGCGGTGAAGGGCACGGTGGCGGGGGTTCCGGCCACCTCGCCGCTCGCGGGCATCCAGGACGACCGCGTGTACCAGGTGCCGGCCAAGGATGCGGAGTCGCGCGTGCAGACGATGGCGCGCATGGGCGCGTCGATCATCCGGGTGGACGTCCGCTGGGACGTCGTGGCCACCAAGCGGCCGAAGAACCCCAAGGACCAGAACGACCCCGCCTACACCTGGGCCGCCTACGACACCATCGTCGACGCCGCCGCCCAGCGCGGCGTGCGCGTGCTGATGACCGTGTGGGGCACGCCCGACTGGGCCGCCGACCCCTCGGTGAAGAAGAACGCGCGCTTCCCCGACAACTCGCGCCGCCCCCTCAAGGCCGGCGACTACGGCAACTTCGCCTACGCCCTGGCCGCGCGCTACGCCCCCCGCGGCGTGCGCGACTGGGAGATCTGGAACGAGCCCAACATCCCGCTCTTCCTGCGCCCGCAGTTCCAGAAGCAGGGCGCCAAGTGGGTGAACGTGTCCACGGGCACCTACACCCTGCTCGCCAAGAGCTTCTATGCGAACGTGAAGCAGGTGGACAAGGGCAGCCGCATCGCGGGGATCGTCACCTCGCCCGCCGGCGACCAGTGCCCGTCGTCGTGCCCGCGCAACGCCAACGCGCGCACCAGCCCGTCGGACTTCCTCAAGGGCGTGAGCATCCCGGGC
>CAIYRJ010000390.1 GCA_903928615.1 uncultured Actinomycetes bacterium
CCGGCGCGAGGATCTTCGAGAACGTGCCGAGGTACACCACCCAGCCCGCGCCGTCGTCGAGCTCGTAGAGCGTGGGCAGGGGCTCGCCCTCGAAGCGGATCTGCCCGTAGGGGTTGTCCTCGATGATGAGCAGGCCCACCTCGTGGGCGAACTCCACCAGCTTCTCGCGCCGCTCGAGCGACATCGTCACGCCGGCGGGGTTCTGGAAGTTCGGGATGGTGTAGAGGATCTTCGGCGGGCGCCCCTCGGCCACCAGGCGCTCGTAGGCCTCCTCGAAGAGGTCCTCGCGCATGCCATCGTCGTCCATGGGCACGTGCGTCACGTCGGCCCCATAGGCGGTGAAGCACGGCGCGGCGCCCGGGTAGGTGGGGCCCTCCGCCATCACGGTGTCGCCGCGGTCGACGAACGTGCGGATGCTGAGGTCGATCGCCTGCTGCCCGCCCGTGGTGATCATGATGTCGTCCACGCGGGCCTTCGCACCCTCGTCGGCCATCACCTGGGCGATCTGCTCGCGCAGCTCGCCCATGCCGTCAGTGGGGCCGTACTGCAGCGACGACGCCAGGAAGTCGGTGCCGATCTCGCCCGCGATCTCGTCGTAGATCTCGCGTGGGAAGGTCTCGGTGTCGGGGAGACCGCCGGCCAGCGAGATGATGTCGGCCTTCTCGGTGATCGCCATGAGGTCGCGCATCACCGACGAGGTGGTGCCCGACGCCAGCGCCGAGAACCGGGACTCGTACCGGGCCGCGTCGGCGGGGCCGACCTGCGGCGTCTGCGGCGGGACCGGAGCCCCTGTGCCCGTGTTGTCGGTCACGTCGCTCGTGCTCATGGGAAGGAGGGCCCGTGATGGACCCTGCCTGATGATACGCCGCGCGGGCGTTCTCACCTGCCCGGATGGGCCGATGCGGGCCGTGACATGCGGCCCGGACCGGCGCCGGGGCTCTGATACCCTCGCCCATCGTGCCGGCCGACAAGACAACCGCGAGCGCGCGGTCTCCGCTCGCGCTGCTGCGCATTCCCGATCCGCGCAAGGTGCCCCGCTCCGACTGGATGCAGTTGGTGCGGTTCCTCGCCGTGGGCGTGTCCGGCTACGTGGTCAACCTGCTGGTGTTCTGGGCCGTCACGAGCGCCGGGGCGCATTACATCCCCGCGGCCATCGTGGCGTTCGTCGTGGCCTGGACCAACAACTTCCTGCTGAACCGGCACTGGACGTTCCGGCGCGGTGACGAGGCCGTGGTGGGCCAGGGCCTGCGGTACCTGCTCGTGTGCCTCGTGGCGCTCGGCGCCAACCTGGTGATCCTGCACGTGCTCGTGGACGCCGGGCTCGGCGAGATGTACGCCCAGGCCATCGCCATCATCCTGGTCACGCCGCTGAACTACCTGCTCAGCCGGCGCTGGTCCTTCCGCTAGGCGGACGGGGAGGCAACGGCGTGGCCCCCCGGCGCGCCCTCGCAGTGGCGGCCCTTGCCTGCTCCCTGGCGCTCATGCTGCCGGCCGCGGGCGCGGCGCAGCAGCAGCCGAGCGCGGGACTGGCGGTCACCACCCCCTCGGAGGCCCTCGCCGCGGTGGACGGCGTACTCGACGGGCTGGCCAAGGGAGCCGAGGACCTCCAGCGCAAGGCCGGGGCGAACGTAGCCGGTAGCACCGGCACGAGCGGCGGGTCGGGCGACGCCGGCGCGGACAGCTCGTACGTGCCCACGCTCGCGCGCGACGAGGCCATCGCGATCGCCGAGGCCGACCCCGAGCTGCAGGCCTGGATCGCCGACAACCCCATCAGCCGCACGGCCGCCGAGTTCCAGTCGAAGGACAAGAAGTGGAAGGTGTCGTTCGTCGGGGGACCCAAGGACGCCGAGGTGGTGGAGGCCGAGGTGTACGTGGGCGATGAGGAGGGCAACATCGCCGAGGTGCGCACCGGCCCGCAGGTGGCGTGGATGATGGCGCGCGGCTACGAGGGCGCGTTCGGTCGCGCGGTGAACCGCTGGCGCATCTGGATCCCGCTCTGCGTGGTGATCCTGCTGGTGCTGCTGCCCATCACGCGCCCGCGGAGCATCCTGTCGTGGCGCACCCTCGACCTGCTGGTGCTGCTGTCGTTCACCGCCTC
>CAIYRJ010000391.1 GCA_903928615.1 uncultured Actinomycetes bacterium
TCCAGGATGGCGTGGCGTCCACCTTGAAGCCGATGCCCGGCGCGGCCTCGGCCCAGGCCAGCACGCGGCCGGGGTCGGGCGGCTCGCCGAGCCCGGTGGAGATCACGAACTCCACCGGCTTCGGGTCGATGCCCAGCACGCGCCACAGGGGCTCCCCGGCCTGGCGCAGGGCCAGGTCGAGGGCCGCGCTCTCGAAGGCCCAGCGCCGATAGCCGCGGCTGGGCGGCCACGCGGGCGGGGTGGGGAAGAGGTCCATCGCGCCGAGCGTCTCCGACAGGGAGTGGATGGTCCACTCGCCCGTGAGATCCGGTGGCCCGGCCTGCTGGAACTCCGTGGCCTCGTCGGCCTCGTAGGTGACGTCCTCGCCGATGCCCTCGTGTCCCGCGCCCTCGAGGTGCACCACCGTGGTGACCCGCGCGAACTCCGGTGACACCGGCAGCTCGAGCCGCTCGAGGCGCGCGCCGTCGATCACCACCGGGAGGCCGCGCACCCGCGCGTACAGGCTCATTCGCCGCCGCGCTCGTCGTCCAGCAGGCCCGCAGCCAGCGCATGGCGCACCATCGCCGCGCGCGACTCCGCGCGCAGCTTCGTCATCACGTGGGCACGGTGGCTCTCGACCGTGCGCACGCTCACCACGAGCATCTCCGCGATCTCCTGGTTGGTGTAGCCCAGCGCCAGCAGGCGCAGCACCTCGCGCTCGCGCGGGGAGAGGTCGTCCACCGGGCCCCTGGGCCCGTCCGGCTGGGCCAGCACGGCACCGAGCGCCGGGTGCAGGTAGCGCTCGCCGCCCGCCACCGCGCGCACGGCCTGCACCAGCTGCTCGTCGGCAGCGGTCTTCAGCACGTACCCGCTCGCGCCCGCCGCGAATGCCCGGCGCACGTCGTCGGCCTCGCCGTGCATCGAGAGCACGAGGATCGCCATGTCGGGGTGCGCGGCGCGCAGGGCCTCCGCGCCGGCGAGCCCGCCCATGCCGGGCATCTCGATGTCGAGCAGCACCAGGTCCACGTCGCCCCCCGCGGTGGCCGCGAGGGCCTCCTCGGCGCTCGTGGCCTCGCCCACCACCTCGAGGTCGTCCTCGCGATCGAGCAGCAGCCGCAGGCCCGATCGGAGCACTGCGTGATCGTCGGTGATCAGGATGCGCACCATGCTTCCAGCCTACCGCCGCGCCACCGCGATACCGTCAGGGCGTGCCCGACGCGCCCGAGATCATCATTCGCAATGCGCATGGCGACGTGGCCGGCCGCATTTCACGGGCCCCGGACGGCTCCGTGACCGCCGAGGTGATCGACGAGGAGTCACGCTGGCTCGTGGAGCTCGCGGCCGAGCGCGCCGGGGCCCCCGCGCGCCCCCGCCCGCGCCCCTCGTGCAGCCCGCCCGAGCGCTGACCCCGGTGACGGTCACCCCGGGGGTGACAGTCACACCCTCAATCTCAACTTGAGGGTTGAGGCAACGGAATTCCCGTCATCGCGGCCATTCCGGCTCTGGCAAAGGCGCGCCCGGGTCCCTACGGTGCCGCGTCCATGGCAAGGGCACTCACACCCGACCTCGTGGAGATCGCCGTGCTCGAGGTGGCGGCGGTCCCCGGTGGCATCCCGCGCAGCGTGCTCTGGGCGGCCGTGGCCGCGCGCCTGGCCGAGATGGATCCGGGCGCGCCGCTGCCCGAGCCCGACCGCGTGCTGAGCGCGCTCGGCATGTGCATCGTCCGCGGGCAACTGGACGAGGTGAACGGCCGCATCGTGGTGGCCGCCGGCCCGGCCTCCGCCACGGCCTGAGGGCAGGGTCGCCGCCCACCGCGGCGAAATCACCCCACGTGGATCCCGACCGCGTGATCTCCCTCACCGACGCCGCGCTTCTGGCCGGCTGCTCGCGCAAGTCGCTCGAGCGGCGCGTGGAGCGCGGCACCATCGCGGCAACCCATGACGCCGAGGGGCGCCGAGCGGTTCGCGTGGGCGACCTCATGCGCGCGGGGCTCGTGGTGCCCGTCCCGGTGGGCGCCGAGGGCGGGGTCGACCCCCGCCGGCTCGCCGATGCCCGCGCCGAGGCCGAGGCGCTGCAGTCGGCGCTCGCCGCCACCGAGGCCGCGCTCGCCAGGGTGCGCGACGAGGCGGGCCTGCTGCGCCAGCGCGTGATGGACGCCGAGAGCCGCGCCGCGATGGCGGAGGACGAGCTCACGCGCGTGCTGCTCGGCACCGAGCGCGACATGCGCCGTGGCCGGCGCGGCGCCATGCGCCTGCGCGCCACCTAGGGTCAGGCGGGAAGCAGCCCCAGCAGTTCCCGGGCGGTCTGCTCCGGTGCCTCCTCCGCGAGGAAGTGCCCTGAGTCGAGCGCCCGCCCGCGCACGTCCACCCCCTCGTCCATCCACGTGCCGAGCACGTCGTAGATGCGGTGCATGGCGCCCTTGGCTCCCCACAGCACCAGCAGCGGGCACGCGATGCGCGCATCGGCGTCCGCCGCGTCGTGCGCGAGGTCGATGCTCGCCGCCGCCCGGTAGTCCTCGCACTGGGCGTGGATCGTCGCGGCGTCGTCGAATGCCTGCTCGTACGCGGCGAGGGCGTCGGGGTCGAACGCGAACCCCGGGGCTGCCCAGCGCCGCAGCGTCTCGTTGAGCCACCACCGCGGGTCGGCGCCGATCATGTGCTCGGGCAGGCCGTCGGGCTGGATGAGGAAGAACCAGTGGTAGTAGGCGGTGGCCAGCGCCTGGTCGGATGTGGCGAACACCTTCGCGGTCGGCACGATGTCCAGCACCGCCGCCGCCGTGACCCGCTCGGGGTGGTCGAGGCACAGGCGCCGCGCCACGCGTCCACCGCGATCGTGTCCGGCCACGGCGAAGCGCTCGAACCCGAGCGCCTGCATCACCTCCACCTGGTCCTGCGCCATCGCCCGCTTGGAGTAGCCGCCGTGGTCGGGGCCCGACTCCGGGCGGCCGCTGTCGCCGTAGCCGCGCAGATCGGCGCACACCACGGTGAAGTGCTCCGTCAGCAGGGGCGCCACGCGGTGCCACATGGCCATGGTCTGCGGGAAGCCATGCAGCAGCAGCAGTGGCGGACCGGAGCCCGCCACTGCCACCGCGATGTCCGTGCCGGTCACCGCGACCGTCGATCGCGTGAAGCCGGCGAGCAGGCTCACGTCGCCGGCGTCTCCGTGATGGTGACCTTCTCGATCGTCACCGGCGGATCGGGGGTCTCGGTGCCCGGCGCGGCCATGGTGGAGATCTTGTCCGCCACGTCCTGCCCCTTGGTCACCTGCCCGAAGAGCGAGTAGTTGGGCGGCAGCTGCACGCCCTGCTGGCCGGTGATGATGAAGAACTGCGAGCCGTTGGTGTTCGGCCCGGAGTTCGCCATGGCGACGGACCCGAGCTTGTAGTCGCCGGTCTTCGGGAGCTCGTCCTCGAACGCGTAGCCCGGGCCGCCCGTGCCGTTGCCGTCGGGGTCGCCGCCCTGGATCACGAAGTCGGGGATCACCCGGTGGAAGGTGAGGCCGTCGTAGAAGCCCTCCTTCGACAGGAACACGAAGTTGTTCACCGTCTTCGGCGCCGTCTTCGGGTCGAGGGCGATGGTGATGTTGCCCTCCGACGTGCGGAGCACGGCCGTGTAGGTGGACTTGGGGTCGATGGCCATCTTGGGGGCCGAGGACCAGGTCTTGGCGGCGCCCGCCTCGGCGCCGGTGGCGCCGGTCGCGGCGGTGTCGGCGCCCGTGGATGCGCTGTCCGATGAGCCGCAGCCCGCGATGAGCGGCACGGCGACGAGGGTGGCTACTGCAGTGGCGGTGGCGATAAGTCGTCTCATGGGTCCGAGGATACCTGTCACCTGCCCGGCGATTCGGGCCGCGTATAGGCTCGGGAACCCATGCACGACGCCAGGCACAAGTCGATGTCCCCACCCATGCGGTCCCGCCAGGGACGATCGACCGGCCGTCTGCGCCGCCGCGCCCTGCTCATCGGTGCTGCCGTGGCGCTGGCCCCCGCGTGCATCATGGTCCCGGGCGCCACGGCGCACTCATCGGCGCCGGTTAGCAGCCCGGCACCGAATGCCGTGGTGGCCGCGCTGCCCCGGACGGTCTCCATCACCTTCGGCGGCCGCCTGATGCGCGTGATCAGCGTGCAGGTGGTCGATCGGAAGGGCGTGAACCATGCGACCTCAGCGCGTCTCGACCCGACCAACGCGGCGCGGGTGCTGGTGCGCACCACCACGCCCGTGACAGGCCGGTACTCCGTGCGCTGGAAGGTGATGGCCGAGGA
>CAIYRJ010000392.1 GCA_903928615.1 uncultured Actinomycetes bacterium
CACCTTCGCGCTCGCGCCGGCGGTGAAGCCGAAGAAGCTCGCAGGTGCCTTCAGGATCAGGAAGGGCGTGGGCACCACCACGGGCACCGTGCCGCCGGGGGCCACAACCATGGTGCAGACCGCCGGCGCCGGGGGTGGTGCCTCCGGCAGCGTCATCACCCAGGGCTTCCTCGAGATGGCCAAGGCGAAGAGCACCAAGGGCACGTGCCGCATCACCACCGTGCGCAACAAGAAGACCAGGCAGGTGACGAAGCGCACCTACACGTGCACGATCCGCCTGGCCAAGGGCACGTGGACCGTGACCACCACCGCGCGCGGCGCGGCGGGCGTGGTGGCCGAGAGCAGCCGGCGCGTGGTGGTGAAGTAGGGCGAGCGGCCCCGGCCTGCCCGGCGCGGACGGCCTACGCGGTGGGGGCGCCCGCGGAGGGCACGGTGGTCACCACGGCGCCCGGGTGGTGGTGAGCCCCTGCAGGACCAGGGTTGTCCCCGCGCTCACCGTGAGGCGGGGCGTCAGCCCTGCGTGAAGCCCGTGAACACGCTGTAGCGCAGGGTGATGGTGGGCTGGCCCGGCGTGAAGGTGCCGGTGGTTGACGGGTCGCTCGGGAAGGGGGGCAGCGCGAGGATCCCGTGGGTTCCGAGCACCTCGGTCACCCGCACGCGCAGGGTGGAGGGCTGGAAGAACGCCGCCTGCGCCTGGGGGAACACCTGCGCTGCCACGGCGGGGGTGGTGATGGTCGCCCACGGACTGGAGGCCGCGAGGGAGATGCCCATGGTCTGCGTCTGCTGGGTGGCATTCATGAGCGACACCCCGTCACGTGGCCCACTGCCGACCCGCTCGAAGATCGACGGCGCAGCCATCATCGCCGTGCCCCACTGCGCAGCGACGGTCATCGTGGGGAGCAGCAGGAGGTCGGGCATGGGCATCGTGAAGGATGTGAAGGCACTCACCCCTGGCGTCACCGTCATCACCGTGCGGGGTGCTGGCATGGCGGTCTGCCAGATGGGCGTGAGGTCGCCGGTGCCGCCCGCCGTGCCCCGCACCGGAAGCCAGTCGAATGCGAACATCGCGCCCTCGGACATCAGATCCCCGACATCGGCGGGATCCATGATGATGGAGATCGCCTGCAGGCCCGGCAGCACGGCGTCGTCGTCTCCCGCCAGGCCATTCTCCCGTGGGCGTGCCGTGCCGTCGCGCACCACGCGGTTGCGGCCCGCGCCCCCCACCAGCGTGTCGGCGCCCGTGCCGCCCTTCAGGTGGTCGTTGCCACCCTCGCCGAACAGCACGTCGCGGCCCGCGCCGCCATGGATGCGGTCGTGCCCCCTGCCGCCGACGACCACGTCATCGCCCGCGCCGGCCTCGATCACATCGGCATGCCGCGACCCGCAGATGATGTCGCTGCCCGCACCCGAGCGCACGTGCGCCGGCCCCGTGAGGCGGATGACGTCACGTCGCGGGGTGCCGGTGATGTCGCCGCGATCGGCCGTGGTGGTGACCGTAAACCCATGGCAGGTGGCGCGTGCGGCCTGCTGCCCCATGGCGGCGGGGGCCGCAGCCATGAGCGCGGCGAGTGCCGCCGCGCCCAGTACGGCGTGCGTCGGGGAGGACATGGGGGCAGCCTAGTGCGGCGCGCGCGGCGCGGCGGGCATGGTGGTCGAGGGCAGCCGGCGCCTGGTGGTGAAGTAGGGCTCTAGCGGCGGCGCTTCGCCGTGACCGTGCGGGTGCTGCTGACCACGGCTCCGCTCGCCGGAGTGAAGGTGGTGACCACGCGCAACCTGAGGGCGCTCGCGCGCAGGGCCACGCGGCCCGTGGCTCCCATGTTGCAGGCGACGGAGTAGCTGCCCGCCGTGGTCACGGTCCGTGACAAGCGGCATCGCGTCACGCGCTTCTTGCCGCGCGCTGTCGTCGCGACCTGGCGGATCGTTCCGGCGCCCGAGACGACGACCGTGCTCTTGAGCCGAGCCCCTCGGGCGGTCACCACAGCTATGAGGCCCGTCACGCGCACGGACGGCGCCGACTCGGTGCTGGGCAGGGGGGCCGGCGCCGCAGCGGACGACGGGGTGGACGACGGGGTGGGCGCAGGCGCCGCGGGCGTGATGGCCGCGGACGCGCCGGATGCCGCCGTCTGCCACGCATTCAGCACGGCGCGCGCCGTGAAGGTGTACGACGAACCGGGCGTAAGCCCCGTCACCTCGCATGAGGTGGCGGGCACGGTGACCGTGCAGGTGCGCGAGGGGTCCTCCACCGCGGCCACGGTGTACGAGGTGGGAACGCCGTAGCGCTTGTCCAGCGGATTGGCCGGCATCGTGACGGTGGCGGCGCCGGTGCCGGCAACGGCGGTCGGCGCGGCGGGCGTGGCGGGCGGCGCCGGGGCGATCTCCCCGGCAGTCGGGGTGAGCTTGATGACGTTGTTGCCGCTGTAGTTGGCCACGTAGAGGTTGCCGTCAGCGTCGACGACGATGTCCTGCGGGGCATTGAGCGGGGACCCGCTCGCCAGCACGGACACCGCACCGGCAGGGGTGATCTTGCTCACGCTCGCGTTGCTGGTGTTGGCGGTGTAGACGTTGCCCGCCGAGTCGAGGGTGAGCCCCTTGGGACCGGACCCGCCGGCGATGGCCACGGTGGTCACGGTGCCGGCCGGGGTGATCTTGCTCACGGAGTGCCCTCCGGCGCCTCCGTTTGCCGTGTACACGTTGCCCTGCCAGTCGGTGACCACCGCCCACGGGTCGGCACCCGCACCCACGCTCACGGGCCACGGGGCCCCCACCGCCGTTCCCAGCGCCGTGAACTTCGACACCGAATCGCCGATGACGTTTGCGGTGAAGAGGTTTCCGTCGGGGTCGAGAGCCACGTCGTAGGGGTTGCCGCCCGTTGCCGCCGTGGCGAAGGGGTTGGTCACCGCACCGGCTGCGCTGATGCGGGTGATGGAGTTCCCGTTGACGCCATTGAGGTTGGCGGTGTAGACGTTGCCCGACGCGTCGAGCGCCATGCCCAGCGGACCGGTCTGGGTGGCGAAGGTGCCGGTCACCGACCCCGCGGGGCTCACCTTGCTCACGTTGTTCGAGTTGGAGTTGGTGACGTAGACGGTGCCGCCCGCGTCGATGCCGATGCCCCAGGGGCCGTTACCCACCGCCACGGGCCACGGAGCGCCCCCGGGGCCTCCGCCGGCGGCGACCTTGCTCACGGAGTTGGCACCCCAGTTGGCGGTGTAGGCATTGCCCTGCGCGTCGAGGGCCACGGACATGGGATTGGTTCCCGTGTTGCCGAGGGTCGACGGCACCACGACGCCGCTGGCAGGCGCCACGGCCACGAGTGCCGACGAGGCGGCGAGGACGACGAGCGGCAGGGGCTTCATGGGGGATCCTCCGGGAGGATGCGGGGCGAGGCGAAGATTACACCGGCACGCCGGTCGGCCATGGGGCCCTGGGCACGCGCATCAGCCGCACGAGCGGTAAGGGCGCGGCCCTACCTCCCCCGCTTCGCCCGCGCCCTCACCCACCCCGACTCATTGCCCGCCCGGTCGACCACCCGCACCAGCGGGCGGGCGCCCTTCATGCGCACGGTGGCCCGCGCCGCGTAGGGCACGGTGGTGACGGGGCGGCCCGGGGCCGGGGCCACCTGCAGCGATGCAATGCCCGAATGGGCGTCGCGCGCGCGGGTGGTGAGCCTGAGTCCGGTTGACGTGCGCGTGGCCGTGGCGGCATCCACCACCGGGGCGACGGTGTCGAGGATGATGTCGTCGGTGTAGGTCTCACGGGCGTCGATGCCCCGGCCGCGGAAGCGCACGTACACC